>NZ_JBANAZ010000051.1:0-71472 GCF_059803455.1 Bradyrhizobium sp. UFLA05-108
GATGCCTTCACCCCCGAGGAATGCGCCAACTACCTCAAAAATTCAGGCTATCGAACTTAATGCCATCACGCTTTAGGGCACCCGCCGCCCGCGCATGTCCTTGCCGTTCTGGTGCAGCGTCAGCATCGGCGCTGCGCCGTCCTCGGGCCTTGCGAAAGTGAGCTGAGCGTCGACGACGCGGTAGAAGAAATCCGTCTCGCTCTCGGCAAATACCTCATATTCGGCCTGCCCGGTCGCCTGCACGAACAGATGGCTGCCGTCGGCGCGCACCGTCAGCACGAAGGTCGCTGCGATCTGGTAGCGGCCCATATAGGCTGTGAGCAGCGCCGGATCGACGGGGACCTCGTGCCGGATCTTCGGTGGCGGATAGACCGGGTTGATCATGTTCAGTGCGAGCGAGGTGTTGGCGCCATAATCGTTCGCATTCGACAGCAGGATGGATGCCTTCCCGGTACTGGTCGAATAGCCGATGAAGGTCGCATAGCCGCCGGTGCCGCCGTCCTTCCAGATCACCTCGTCGTCGAAGCGCAAGCTGGTGAACCAGCCCATGGCAACGTCACGCTGCGGCTCTCGCGGACGCCGCAGCGACAGCGTCATCCTCATGGCGGCATCGAGCGGCGTGTCGCGCGTGCCCTGATAGGCCTCGACGAACTTGAAGAGGTCGTTCAAGGTCGAGGCGCAGCGCGCCGGCGCCTGCGAGCGCATCGAGGTCCCAATTCGCCACGGGTGCCAACGCTGTATTGTGGCCTGGCGCCAGGCGCTCGCGCAGCGCGGCGGAAAGCGTGATCCGCGTGTCGTCCATGCCGAGCGGCGCGCAGATGCGCGAAGTGACGAGCTCCTCGTAACTTTTGCCCGCGCGCAGTGCCAATACGTGCCCGAGCAGGCCGAAGCCGAGATTGGCGTATTCGTAGTGCTTGCCCGGCGTGTAGGCGAGCCTGTAGCTCGACAGGAAATCGTAGAGCCGATCGGCGGTGTAGTCGGCATACGGATTGGTGGGGTCCTTCGGCGCAAAATTGTTGGGCATGTTCGGCAGGCCGGAAGTGTAGGTCGCTAGATCCAGCAAGGTGATCGGGACGCCCTGATATTCCGGCATCCTGACCCGCTCGGGCAGGAACTTGGCCGCGGGATCATCCAGCGCCACCTCGCCTCGTCCGACCATCTCGGCCAGCAGCAAGGCGGTGAAGACCTTTGTGATCGAGCCGATCTCGAAGACGGTGTCGGCGTCGAGCGCGCGATTATTGGCGGCTCCCGAACGCCCATGGGTCGCGACGATGCGGCGACCGCCGTCGATGCGACCCGCCACGAGCCCCATGGTCTCGTGGCCGGTCTCGATGTGGTCCTCGAGCAAGGCCGCGAGCTCCTGCTCAGGCAGGGACTGAGCATGCAGCCGCGCGCCGCCAAGTAGAAGTGCGGAGCCTCCGAGGAGAACCGAGCGGCGATGCAGCATCATACAAGGTCTCGTATGCGGCGCTCGCGCCGAACGGCCGATTAGTAGCCGAGCAATGCTAGTCGAGCTGCGCGACAGACTCCAGAGCTGCTACGTTAAATTGCGCCGATATCGGCAAGGCAGGCTTGCGTCAGCGTCATGCGATCGGCGATGTGACGCGGCTCGCGGCAATCCATGTTGAGCGCGAACACGGTGCGCGCGTCGCCCTTCTCGGCCCAGCCGACCATCCAGCCGAGCGAGCCCTGCTCCTTACCCGTGAGGCCGGACTTGGCACGGATGATGGAGGTGCCGACTTTCGTCACCGGCAGGATATCGCAGACGAGATCCTGGCTGCGCCCGGAGATCGGCAGCGCGCGGCGCCGCAGCCGGTCGACGAAGTCGATCTGGTCCATGGGATCGATGCGCAGGTTTCCGGTCAGCCAGAACTGGTCGATGCCGCCGCCGATGTCGCGATTGCCATATTCGAAGAGGTCGACGTATTTTTGCATCCGCTCCTGGCCGATGCGGCGCGCGATCTCCTGATAGACCGGCACCGCGCTGACCGCGATGGCGCTGCGCAGCGTGTGATCCCTGTTCCAGGCCTCGATGTCGCGCTTCACGCCGTCCCAGGGGAAGACATCCTTGTCCACGTCCTGCACCACGCCGGTTTCCAGCCCGATCAGCGAGTTGGGAATCTTGAAGGTCGAGGCCGGCAGCCGCGGCTCGGCGGAGCGCTCCTTGTCGCTCAGGATAATCATGTAGTCGTCGACCTTGTAGCCGACGAAGGTGCCGGCCGTGCCGGCTTCCGTAAAACGCTTCGCGAGGCTGTCGCGAACTTCGCTAAGCGGCGGCGCAACATTGGCGAGCGCGCGCGATGGCAGGATGGCGCTGGCGGCGAGAAGGCCGAGAGTAGAGCGACGGGTCAGCAAGGGCGGTATCCGTTCAATGGTCGGTAGCGACAGTGCAGCCGGTTTCGTGGTGAAACGATGACAGCGTTTTGGCGCGGCTTTAGCGCACCCGGCCCGACAGCCGCAGCACGAACACCAAGACCTCGGCCACGGCCTTGTAGAGGTCCGGCGGGATTTCGTCGCCGAGCTCGACCTTGGACAACGCGCCCGCCAGCACCTCGTTCTCCTCGATCGGAATGTCGTGGGCCTTTGCCAGTTCCACGATCTTGGCGCCGATCGTGCCCTTGCCCTTGGCGACGACCCGCGGCGCACCGCTGCCCTTCTCGTAATGCAGGGCGATGGCGAGCTTGCTCTCCTCGCTCATGTCGCGCGATCCAGAAAGTGCCCGGCGCGCGCCGGTTGCGGCTGCGGCGGCGTGCCGTCGCGGATCACGATGTCGCCGGGCTTGAGATCGGCTTTGGCCAGCGCCTTGCTGAGCTCGCCGGCGCCGTCGCGCAATTGCTGCGCGGTGGCAGGACGTTCCGCCCACATCCGCACAAATGTCTTGTCGCCATTGAGCGTGATCAGGGCATGCACGGGGCCGGCCGGCTCGACGTTGAGCGAGAAGCGCGCGCGCCAGGCCTTTTTCGCCGGATCGGACTCGCTGCCACCACCGTCGCGCGTAATCTCGAACTGTGCCATCGCGGTGCCTTGGGGCGTGGCGAAGGGAATTTCGAACGCCCATTGCGGCACGGACGGATCGACGCGTTGGCCGCTGGCATCGACGCGATCCGGAAGTGATGCGACCTGCAACAAAGTCTGCCGCGCGATCGCGGCGTCGGTGTCGTCGAGCAGCCGGTGCACGGTCTGACTCAGCGGAGCATCTGATGCCAGCGAGGCCGCTGGGATCGCCTGCGGCGATGGCAGCGCACCGCGAAATGGCGGCGGCGCGGTCGCCGCACGCGGCATCGTGTCGAGGCTGTGCGCGTCCGGCGCCGCGGCTTTGGATGCCGCAAACGCGGCGCCCATGGCATGCGGCAGCTCTTGCACGGCTTCCTGGAGCAGGCTCAGCGCGACGCCGGGTGACACGGCGCGCGGCAGCGCGCCTTCGGTCATGGCCTCGGTGAGCGCGGCCGCGATATCGGCGCCGTGCGGCGCCTGCAGCGTCTGGCCTGGGCCAGCTTCAGGTGAGAGCGGCGGCGCCTGGAACGTTTCGCCAGCAATCTGCTCGAGCGAGGTCACGGCCCGCGCCACGGCCGCAGGCGCGGCGGGAAGCGCGTTTGCCGGTGCCGCCACTTGCGGCGCCAAAGTTTCAACCGCGCCCGACGTTGCAGCGAGCGTCTGGCGCAGCACGAGAAGCGCCGCCTTCAGATCAGGAACGGTGCCGCTTGCAGGCATCAGCCCTGACGCCAGCGAGGCCTCGAGGAAGATCCCGGATTTCTGGAACGCGGACTCGATGTCGCCACCGTCGAGCTGCGGACCGAGTGGTGTCTGCTGCGCCAGCACGTCCAGCACGGCCTGCTTCAGCCCGGCCGGCAGGTCACTGTTGGTGACGACCGAGGCGAGATTGGCAAACAGCGGCGCCTGGCTGCCCTGCTTGGTCACCGCCTCACTGGAGGCCACCGAAACGGCGATCTGCTCGAGCGGCGTCAGGAGATTGCGCCCAGCGGTCGCGGACGGCGCGAGCGTGGGCGCGTCGGTGAGCGCGACCGCACCTGGCGTCAGCGTGACCTGATCGGTCGCCGCCCCGTCCGTTCCGTTGACGATCGCAAGGCGTACGGTGCCATCGCTCTGCGACACCGCGAGCTGGAGGTTCTGCCCCGGCGACAGCGCCACCTCCGACATAACGTCAATCGAGAGGTTGGCGATCGCGATGCGTACGAGATTGTCGGCCATCACGCTGACGACCTTGGCGTCGACGACCGAGCCCGCCTGGAGCACGAGCTCCGGCGTTGCCGTATCGGCTACGGAGGTGGCGGCGCTGACTGATACAATCGAGCTTATCGGCGTCGGCATGTTTTCAGGACCCGCGGAACGCGAGCAACCCTAGCCATCCGTCGTAAACCTCCCGTTAAGGACCTTGCGTCGGGAGCCCGTTCACGGCCTCGAGGACCACCACCGCCGCGGCAAAATCCTTCAGCCGGGCGGCGCGGCGGCCGGCCGCCTCCTCATCCACGCCCCACTGATCGGCGTTCCAGTCCTCGTCGACATGGGCGGCGGCCCAGACCTGGTCGGCATCACGCGCCCGATGCGCCAGGGCGAGGGCCAGCAGCGCCGAGCCCGTCAGCGTCGTGATCACGTGCAAAGCTGCGACCGACCAGGGATCCCCGGGCAGGGCCGCCCGCGCGGCCGCGATCGCCTGCTCCGGCTGGGTGACATGCATGATGCCCTCGGACAGGATGAAATGCGCGCCAAGCGTCTCGGCCGCCCAGAACAGCACGGGGTCCCAATGCACGGCCTCGCGGGCCACCAGGCCCTCGGGATGGCCGGCGCGATAGAACAGCAGGTCGGACTGGAGGTATTTTGCGAGGTCATCGCTGACGAGATCGACGCGGCCGACCACGCCCTCGACCACGCTGTTGGCGAGCCGCGTCAGCGGCATGGTCATGGGGTCGATCGTCTCCGCCTGGCCCGCCCATTCCGCGGCGACCGCGTCGGCGAGCAGCTTCGCGGGGATGACAACCTGGCGGCCGGACGGCGTCTTGATCGGCTTGCCGTCGAGCGTGATGGCGAAGCCGCCCTCGGCCTCCGCAACGCCCGCCTGCGCATAGAAACGCTTGCGCAGGGGCGCCCGGGAGGCAGCCCGCGCGGCCTCCTGCGGATCGAGCCGGGACTGGCCCGCAACCTCGTCAAACAATTCACGCATTCGGTTTTCGACCCTAATCCCTGGATGCTAGGCTTCTAAAGTATGTCCGGCAGCCGATAAAGCGAGCGGCAGGCATGAAGGAAATCGCTGGCATTATGGCCCTGTTCGCCGGCTTCTGGTCGGTTGTCGCCGAGGCCGGTTTCCGCTCGCCGGAATCGCTGGTGCGCAACGTCTATGCCCATTACGGCCGGGGTGCACCGGAGTTCTCGAAAGGCCTGCCGCGAGATGCTCCGACCGCGCGCCAGTTCTTCGACCCCAGCCTGCGCAAGGTCTGGAGCAGCCAGCGGAGCGAGCCCTACGATTTCCTGGTGCAAAGCCAGACCTGGACACTCGGCCCGGTCGCGATCTCGGTGCTTCGCAAGCAATACGACAAGACCTATGTCGCGGCGCTGTTCGACAATAACGGCCGTCGGGTGACGCTGAACTTCATCCTGGTCGACGGGCCGGAAGGCTGGCTGATCACCGACGTCGAGAGCCCGCATGACAGCCTGCGGATGTTTCTGGAGCAGTTCAGGAACTAGCGGGCCCCTGTCACACTCGCCGCTGTCATGCCCCGCGCAGTGATCTGTCCGGTCTAAACAGCAGGCGGGGCATCCAGTACGCCGCGGCTTATCGATTCAATCACAGCCGTCTCGGAGTACTGGATCGCCCGGTCGAGCGATGACAACTGAGGATGTGGCGGGATGACCTACTGGTTCGCGCACATGCGTGAATACGTGCCGCGATCGGCTGGGCTAAGCCCCGCCCCGGCAGCGTCATCGAGGCATTTGCTGATGCGGTCGCTGAATGAGGATCGTGGCGCCGGTCTGTAATTGTTGCTCGGCCGCGCATCGAGCTGCGGGACTTTCGGTATCTCGATCTTTGGCGGTGGCAGCGGAGGAGGCGGTGGTGGCAGCAATAGCGGCGAGGTGCCCGGCACCAGCGTCTGCGCGAAACTGCCCTGCCCCGCCGCGAGCGCAGCTAGAACCACCAGGATGGAGAGCGTCGCCTTCATGGAGGACATGTCGTGCTCCTCCCGTGGTCGCGCAAGCGGATTACTCCTCCGGCGCGTTCTCGATCGGATCAAATCTTGTTGCGTCGAGGCCAAGCAGGTTCCACGACTGCTGCATGTGCGGCGGCAGCGGAGCGCTGGCGTCGATGACCCCACCGCGCGGATGCGGAATGACGATACGGCGCGCGAGCAGATGCAGCCGGTTTTGCAGGCCGCCCGGCAATTCCCAGTTCTCGATGTTGAAGTATTTGGGATCGCCGATGATGGGATGGCCGATATGGGCCATGTGGGCGCGAAGCTGGTGCGTGCGCCCGGTCACCGGCTTCAGCGACACCCAGGTGAGCTTGTTGCCGGCGGTCTCGACCACCGCATAGTAGGTCACCGCGTGGCTCGCGCCCTCGTCGCCATGTTGGGCGATGCGCATGATGGTGTCGTCCTCGCTCTCCTCTTTCGCGAGGAAGGTCGAGATGCGGCCCTGCTTCGGCTTCGGCAGACCCGGCACCAGCGCCCAATAGATCTTCCGTGCCGAACGCGAGCGGAAGGCACCGGTGAGATGGGTCGCGGCAAAGCGCGTCTTCGCGATCAACAGGCAGCCTGACGTGTCCTTGTCGATGCGATGCACCAGGCGTGGCTTCTGCCCCTTGGCGTCCCGCATCACTTCCAACATCTGGTCGATGTGCCGCGTGGTGCCGGAGCCCCCCTGCACCGCAAGCCCCGCCGGCTTGTTGAGCACGAGGACGTCGTCGTCCTCGTAGAGCGTCATCTCCTTGAGCGCTTGAAGCGTTTTTTGCGCGGCTTCGGAGAGCGCGCCGGGCAGCTTCGGCGTATCCAGCTTCAACGGCGGAATGCGGACGCTCTGCCCCTCCTCCAGCCGGTCCTTGCTGTCGACCCGCTTGCCGTCGACGCGCAGTTCGCCTTTGCGCACGACGCGCTGGATGTGGGAGAACGACAGCCCTGGGAAACGCGCCTCCAGAAACCGATCGACGCGCATGTTGTTCTCGTCGGCCGTCACGGTGACGGTCTGCACCTTGGTCGGCAGCAGCGCCTCGACGGGCTTTGCGCTCGCCGGCTCAGGCGCACGCCGCTCGGTGCGCTCGCTAGCGAAAAGTGGCGGCTTCGAACCCGGCTTGCCGCCCGGCCGCGGCCCTGCCTTCTGCGCGCTACGCGCCTTGAACGGACGCGCTTCCTTGCGTTCATCACGCGAGCGGGGCTTTGGGTTGGTTCTCTTGATGCGGCGGCTCATGGTTGTCTGCCTAGCCTAAAAGCGGCTTCTCGTCACGACGAAATGGCCGATTTCAACGCGAGCCGCCCCGCTCCTTCCGCAGCTTCGCCCAGTAATCCAGCCGCTTCCTGATCTCCCGCTCAAACCCGCGCTCGGGCGGGTCGTAGAAGGTCTGGCGTCCAAGGGCCTCCGGGAAATAGTCCTGGCCGGAAAACGCGTCGGGCGCGTCGTGGTCGTATTCGTAGGCTGCGCCATAGCCCTCCGACTTCATCAGACCGGTGGGCGCGTTGAGGATGTGCTTCGGCGGCAGCAGGGAGCCGGCCTGCTTTGCGGTCTGCATCGCGGCGCCGAAGGCAGCGTAGACTGCGTTCGATTTCGGCGCGGTGGCGAGATAGACGACGGCCTGGGCGATCGCGAGCTCGCCTTCGGGATGACCCAGGAAGTCGAAGGCGTCCTTCGCCGCATTCGCGATGACGAGCGCCTGCGGATCGGCAAGGCCGATGTCCTCGACCGCCATGCGCACCACGCGCCGCGCCAGGAACAGCGGATCCTCGCCGGCGTCCAGCATGCGCGCAAGATAATAGAGCGCCGCGTCCGGATCTGAGCCGCGCACGGACTTATGCAGGGCCGAGATCAGGTTGTAGTGGCCGTCGGCGGACTTGTCGTAGATCGGCGCGCGGCGCTGCAAGATGTCCTGCAACTGCTCGGCCGTGAATATCTCGCCGGCGCGCGCGGAACGCCAGACTTCCTCGACCAGCGTCAGCGCAGCACGGCCGTCGCCGTCGGCCATGCGTGCGAGCGCGGCGCGCGCCTCCGCATCCAGCGGCAGCTTCTTGCCCTCGACGACTTCCGCATGCGCGAACAGTTTTTCGATTGCTGCGGCGTCGAGCGAATGGAACACCAGCACGCGGGCGCGCGAGAGCAACGCCGCGTTGAGCTCGAAGGACGGATTTTCGGTGGTGGCGCCGACCATCACCACCGTTCCGTCCTCCATCACCGGCAGAAAGGAATCCTGCTGCGCGCGGTTGAAGCGATGCACCTCGTCGACGAACAGCAGCGTGCCCTTGCCCATCTCGCGGCGGGCGCGCGCGGCGTCAAAGGCCTTTTTCAGGTCGGCGACGCCGGAGAATACCGCGGAGATCTGCTCGAAATGCAGGTCGGTGGCGTCAGCGAGCAGCCGCGCCACGGTGGTCTTGCCGGTGCCCGGCGGTCCCCAGAACACCAGCGAGCCGAGCGTACGCGTCGCCAGCATGCGTGTCAGCGCGCCGTCCGGGCCGAGGATGTGGTCCTGACCCACGACCTCCGACAGCGCGCGCGGGCGCAGGCGGTCCGGCAGCGGATGCGGGGCATCGTGATCGAGCCCAGCCGCGGCGAAGAGCGTTGGCGTCCCCTGTGGTCGCTTCGCGCTCATCCGCCGAGCGTGACGTTGATCTGCTGGCCGCCGCGCAGCAGCGCGATACGCCAGAGCCGCGCGGACACGCCCGCCGCCTTCTCCAGATCGCTGGTCTGGCCGATCTTCTGGTTGTTGACCGAAAGAATGATATCGCCCTTCTGGAAGCCGACGCCTGCGGCCGTGGTGTCGTCGCCGATTTCGGTGATCACGACGCCCTCGGTGTCGGCATCGAGATGCAATTCGTCGGCGACCGCCGGCGTGATGGCCGAGATCTTCGCACCCTGGAATGGCGAGCGCGCGGTGATGACGATCTCATTGCGACCGGTGTCAGGCGCGGTCTCGAGCTGCACGGTGAGCTTGATCGGTTTGCCGGCGCGCTGCACGTCGAGTTGCGCGGTACCGCCGAGCGGACGGGTGGCCAGGCGGTAGTCGAAGGCATTGAGATCGTCGACCGTCTGCCCGTCGATCGCGACGATCAGATCGGAGGCTTTCAAGCCGGCTTTCGCCGCAGGCCCGTTCGACACGACGCTCGCGACCAGCGCGCCCGTCGGCGAGCGCAGGCCCAGGCTCTCCGCGATGTCGGGCGTCACCCCCTGGAGCCGCGCGCCGAGCCACGGCCGCTTCACCGCCTTGCCGCCGCTCCTGGCGGAGGCAACGACGACGCGCACCATGTTGGCAGGAATCGCAAACCCGATGCCCTGCGAGCCGCCGGAGCGCGAATAGATCGCGGTGTTGATGCCGGCCAGCCTGCCGTTCATGTCGACCAGCGCACCGCCGGAATTGCCGGGATTGATCGCTGCATCGGTCTGGATGAAGAACTGATAGTCGGTGATGCCGACCTGCGTGCGCGCGAGTGCCGAGATGATGCCGTGGGTCACGGTCTGGCCGACGCCGAAGGGATTGCCGATCGCGAGCACGACGTCGCCGACCATCAACTCATCCGAGTTGGTGAAGTCGAGGGTGGGGAATTTCTCCTTGGCGTCCTTCAGGCGCAGCACCGCCAGATCGGTGCGGGAATCCTTCAGCAGAATCTCGGCCTCGAACTCCCGCTTGTCCGAGAGCGACACCTTGACCTGGTCGGCGCCCTCGATGACATGGACGTTGGTAACCACGAGACCCGAGGGATCGACGATGACGCCGGAGCCGAGCGAGCGCTGCATCTGCTCGGGCTGCTGGCCCGGCACGCCGAAGAAGCGGCGGAAAATCGGGTCGTCCAGCAGCGGATTGCGGTTCTGCACCACCTTGGCGGCATAGACGTTGACCACCGCCGGCTGCACCCGCTGCACGATCGGCGCATAGGACAGCTTGAGCTCCGCCTGAGACGACGGGACGCGACGGTCCTGCGCGAGGGCGGGATCTAGACTGCCCAGAAGGGTCATGCAGCTTGCGGCAATAACAGTGGCGCGGATCAATCGAAACATTCCTACCTCTCGGAAAAGACGCCGGAATATAGGCATGTTCGACCGCCAATAGAAGGGCGGCTCCCGCCAATATTCGCCCCCTTTTCTCCCCGCTCCGGCATGCAAGTCCCGCACGAGGGGCAGCGATTTTGCCGGTCCCGCGGGATTGGCATGACGCCCATCATCCTCCAGAGTGGAAGTTAAGCACGATTCGGTTGATGCGAATTTACATCAGCGGGAACCGGGCTCGTGCGTGATATTCGTCGCGGGGCGGTCATCTGCCGATCGTACGATTCTCCGTGATGATCGGGACGCTGATCAGTAAGGGAGTGGATGACGTGAATAGGAAAAGATTCACAACCGCGGCGCTCGGCCTCGCCGGCGCGCTCGCGGCTTCGCAAGGCCACGCACAGACGGCGAGCAACAGCGATCAGGAGATCGCATTGTTGAAGCAGCAATTGAAGCTGCTCGAGCAGAAGCTCGATAAACTGCAAAATCAGACCGCGGCGAACACGGCGGCCACGGCGAAGGCCAAGGCCGAAGCGAAGGCCGAAGCGAGAACCGAAGCGAAGGCCGCGGTTGCCAACGCGCAAGCCGCCATTCCGGTCAAGGGCCCGGTGGCTCCATCCGGTGTCGTCGTGACCATGCCGAACAACCGGCCGACCATCTGCACCGCGGACGAACAGAACTGCGTCGCGATCACGAGCCGCGTCCACTGGGACGTCGGCGGCTACGACTACCGTCCCAACACCGCGGCGACCGTGCCGCAGAAGCTCGACAGCGGCGAAAATCTCCGCCGCGCGCGGATCGGCGTCGTCGGCAAATTCTTCGGCGACTGGAACTACGCGCTGATCTATGACTTCGGCGGCTCGTCCGACGGCTTCGGCGGCACAGCTCCGGGCTCGCTGCCCGGCGGCGGCACGTCCGGCGTCGAAAACGCCTATCTGAGCTACACCGGCCTGAAACCGTTCGGCGGCAAGATGGCGGTCGAAGCCGGCATCATGGACCTGCCCTGGACGCTCGACGAATCGACCAGCTCCAACGACATCCTGTTCATGGAGCGTGCTTCGGTCGGCGTCATCGCACAAAATATCGCAGCCGGTGACTTCCGTTCGGCCGCCGGCACCCGCTGGTGGAACGACCAGCTCTGGGTCGGCGCCTATGTCACCGGACCAACCACGGGCCAGATCCACTCTGCGTCCAGCGTCTCTCCGCCCGGGACAAGCGAGCAATATGGCGCCGTCGCCCGCATTGCCGGCAATCCCATCAGCGGCAATGGCTACTCGTTTCATATCGGCGCCGATGCGGAGTGGCTGATCCAGCCGCCGCGCAATCTGGTGACGCAGGCGCAGACGCTCACGCTCAGTGACCGGCCTGAGCTGCGGATCGATCCAACGTCGCTGATATCGACCGGTGCGATCGCCAACGTTTCCGGGGCGCAGGTCTACGGCGTCGAAGTGGCGGGGACCTATGGCCCGCTCATCGCGCAGGGCGAATACTACTGGTTCAATGTCGACCGCACAGCGAATACTGGCCTGCCGCCCTTCAGCGCGCCGAGCCTGAAATTCGACGGCGGCTACGCGCAGGTCGGCTACGTGCTCACCGGCGAGACGCGTGCCTACAATCCGGCGACGGCCTCCTACGGCGGCATCAAGCCGGCGAATCCGTTCTCACTCACCGGTGGCGGGTGGGGTGCCTGGGAAATCGCCGCACGCGTGAGCACGATGAACCTGAACGATCAGCTCGCAACTGCGGCCGGCATCGCGGGTGGACGGCAAACCATCTACACTGCCGCGCTGAACTGGTACGTCAACGGCAACATCCGCTTCATGCTGGACTACCTGCATGGCGACATCTCCAAGCAGGTGAGCTCCACCTCTGCGGCGAATGCGGGCTCGAAGTTCGACGCGATTGCGATGCGGACCCAGGTCGCGTTCTGATACGACCCTTCCGGGAGCGGCACGTCCGCTCCCGGACACTTACGCTGCGCGCTTCGCCTTCCTCACGACCACCGGCGGCGGCGCGCAGGACAGCCGTTCCTGGTGGCTTTCACCCCAGGCTTTCAGGATATCGATCACCGGCCGCAGGCTCTCGCCGAGCTCGGAGAGACAGTATTCCACCCGCGGCGGCACTTCCGCATAGACCTTGCGGATGACGAGCTTGTCCTCCTCCAGCGCGCGAAGCTGTTTGGTCAGCATGCGCTGGGTGATGCCGGGCATCAGGCGACGCAATTCGCCGAAGCGCTGCGTGCCGCCCTGGAGGTGATAGAGGATCACGCCCTTCCATTTGCCGTCGATCAGGTCGAGCGTGGCCTCGACCGAGCACCCCGGCCGCCGGGCAAAATTGCGCCGTTTCATGCGTGTTTTCCCAATAGTATCCAAACAGGGACTATATCCCCATTTTTACAGTACTTGCAAAATCGGAGCTACCCGGACACTTAACCTGGCGATCTCACCTTCTGATGGAGACTTGAGACATGAAGGCCGTCGGCTACAAAAAATCGCTTCCGATCGAGGATCAGGATTCCCTGATCGATTTCGAAACCGCAAAGCCGGAGCCGAAGGGGCGCGACATCCGCGTCGCGGTAAAGGCGATCTCGGCCAATCCGGTCGACTTCAAGGTGCGCAAGCGCGCTGCCCCGCCCGAAGGCGAGGTCAAGATTTTGGGCTACGACGCGGCCGGCGTGATCGATGCGGTCGGGCCTGATGCCACGCTGTTCAAGCCGGGCGACGAGGTGTTCTACGCCGGCTCGATCCTGCGCCAGGGCACCAATGCCGAATTCCACCTGGTCGACGAGCGCATCGTCGGCCTCAAGCCGAAATCGCTCTCATTCGCGCAGGCTGCCGCGCTTCCCCTCACCTCCATCACCGCGTGGGAATTGCTGTTCGACCGCCTCGGCGCCGTGCCTGGCAAGAGCGTCGATCCGCGCACGCTCCTGATCACGGGCGGCGCAGGCGGCGTTGGCTCGATCCTGATCCAGCTTGCGCGCCGCCTCACCGGCCTCACGGTGCTCGCGACCGCGACGCGGCCGGAGTCGCAGAAATGGTGCCTCGATCTCGGCGCACATGCTGTGATCGATCACGGCAAACCGATGAAGGAGCAGATCGAGAAACTCAAGCTGCCGCCGGTCGCGCTGGTGGCAAGCCTCACCTTCACCGACCAGCACTACAAGGCGATCGCCGAATTCATGGCGCCGCAAGGCAGGTTCGGCCTGATCGACGATCCCCCGGAATTCACGATGGCCGTGTTCAAGGGCAAGGCAATTTCGGTGCACTGGGAATCGATGTTCACGCGCTCCTCGTTCCAGACGCCTGACATGGTCGCGCAGCATCACCTGCTGGGTGACGTCGCCGACCTCATCGACAAAGGCGTGCTTCGCACGACGATCGATCAGACCTTTGGCACGATCAACGCGACGAACCTCAAGCGCGCACATGCGCTGCTCGAAAGCGGCAAGTCGCGCGGCAAGATCGTGCTGGAGGGATGGTAGTTAAATCGTTGGTGCGTAGGATGGGCAAAGGCGCTCGTGCGCCGTGCCCACCATCTCTCCACGTGCGTGATAGAAGGTGGGCACGCTTCGCTTTGCCCACCCTACGATTGCTACAATTGCTACGTTCTACGCTCTCACTTCGCCTGAGCGGCCGTCTGGAGCGCCTTCCAGTCGAATCTCTCGGCGAGTGCCAGTCCCTCCTCCTCGGTAAGGCCGTCAAAGGAAAGATTGAACAGCGCGTCCTTGCCGAGCGCCACGATGAGCGTGCCTGATTTCTGCGGGTTGTTGTAGTTCTTGAGCACCTGCATTCCGCGCATGGTTGCGGACATGACATGACCGTCCGGAGTCTGGATGTTCATTCCGCTCTGGATCGGTGCCAGCGCTCCAGTGGCCGCCTGCCCGACCATGACCGCGGCCTGCAGATGCGCCGAGCCGCGCGTGTATTCGCGCGTCGCCGTGGTCATGCTCGTATCGGACATCTGCATCGACATGCCATCCGGCTTCTTGCCTTCCCATCCGGCAAGGTCGACCAGGAGCGGCAGCAGCCGCTGAAACGGCTGGTCGGCGTGTGACGGCGAAAGCGGCCACAAGATCACCAGTGCAACGAAGAAACAGAAAACCTTGAATCGCGACTGAAGCATTCTCTTCTCCCGGTTGGGCTAACCGGGCGAGCATAGCAACCCTTCGTTGCACCAGAAAGACCTCACCCAGGCGGTACGCCGTCGACAAATATCAGCCGTCGCTCCAGCGCGGTCCTCCGCAACTTCAGCGCCTCGGCATATTCGACCGAGGCGTACCATTCGCGCGCACGCACTATCGATGGAAACTCGACGATGATGATGGTCCTGGCTGGCGGACCGCCCTCCACGACCTCTGCGGCGCCGCCGCGTACGAGGTAGCGGCCGTCATATTGTGCGATCGTCTTTGCGGCGAGCGTGCGATAGGCCTCCATCGCGCTCTTATCGTGGACCTCGACCTCGGAGATAACATAGGCGGGCATGCGCGCACCCTCTTGTTGAGCATGATCTTCTCGGAAAACCGCTGCGCACTTTCCTGGATCATGCCCTACGCAATGATGTTGACGATGGAAATGTCGGGCGCCATCGGCGGCTCCGCAATTGGCACTCACTCATGCGTGAGGAAGGCATTCCCGTAGGATGGGCAAAGCTTTGTAGGGTGGGCAAAGGCGCTCTCGCGCCGTGCCCACCACTTCTGCTGCGGCACGCAAAGTGGTGGGCACGCTTCGCTTTGCCCACCCTACAATTCTCTACCCGCAAAACAAAAGCGGCGCCCGAGAGCGCCGCTTTCTCAAACTCTAAACTGCCGACAGGCTTACGCCGCTTCGGCTTCCTTCGCCTGGGACGGACCGGAGTCCTGGCCCTTGGCATCGACGTCGCGGTCGACGAACTCGATCACGGCCATCGCGGCGTTGTCGCCGTAACGGAAGCCGGCCTTGATGATGCGGGTGTAGCCGCCCTGGCGGTCCTTGTAGCGGGTCGCGAGCGTGTCGAAGAGTTTCTTGACCATGTCGACGTCGCGCAGCTCCGCGATCGCCTGACGACGGAGCGAGAGGCCGCCCTTCTTGCCGAGGGTGACGAGCTTCTCGACGATCGGACGCAGCTCCTTGGCCTTGGGCAGCGTAGTGACGATCTGCTCGTGCTTGATGAGCGAAGCCGCCATGTTGGCGAACATCGCCTTGCGGTGCTCGGCCGTGCGGTTGAGCTTCCGATGAACCTTGCCGTGACGCATGTAACTATTCCTTATATTAGAACTGCCGCGACGGTCGGTCGGACCAGTTGCTCAGGTGGGCTTCCTGCGTTCGCCCATAAAAATGACGGCCGGGGACGCCGGCCGTCACGGTGAAGTCAGATCAGTAGTGATCTTCGAAGCGCTTGGCGAGCTCGTCGATGTTCTCCGGCGGCCAGCCCGGCACTTCCATGCCGAGGTGCAGACCCATCTGGGCCAGCACTTCCTTGATCTCGTTCAGCGACTTGCGGCCGAAGTTCGGGGTGCGGAGCATTTCCGCCTCGCTCTTCTGCACGAGGTCGCCGATGTAGACGATGTTGTCGTTCTTCAGGCAGTTGGCCGAACGCACCGACAGCTCGAGCTCGTCCACCTTCTTGAGGAAGGCCGGGTTGAAGGCGAGGTCCGGGATGATCTCCTGGGCGACTTCCTTGCGCGGCTCTTCGAAGTTGACGAACACGTTGAGCTGATCCTGGAGGATGCGCGCAGCGTAGGCCACCGAGTCATCCGGCGTGATCGCGCCGTTGGTCTCGATCGTCATGGTCAGCTTGTCATAGTCGAGGATCTGGCCCTCGCGGGTGTTCTCGACCTTATAGGAGACCTTGCGAACCGGCGAGTAGAGGCTGTCGACCGGAATCAGGCCGATCGGCGCGTCCTCGGGACGGTTACGCTCGGCGGGCACGTAGCCCTTGCCGGTCGAGACCGTGAACTCCATGCGAATCTCGGCACCGTCGTCGAGGGTGCAGATCTGGAGGTCCGGGTTGAGCACGGTGACGTCGCCGACGGTCTGGATGTCGCCGGCGGTAACCACGCCCGGGCCCTGCTTCTTCACGACCATGCGCTTGGGCCCTTCGCCCTGCATCTTGATCGAGATGTCCTTGATGTTGAGGACGATGTCGGTAACGTCCTCACGGACGCCCGCGATCGAGGAGAACTCGTGCAGCACGCCGTCGATGTGCACCGACTGCACGGCGGCGCCCTGAAGCGAAGACAACAGGATGCGGCGCAGCGCGTTGCCGAGTGTCTGGCCGAAGCCACGCTCGAGCGGCTCGGCGACGATGGTCGCAAAGCGGGCCGGATCGCTACCCGGGGATACCTGGAGCTTGTTCGGCCGAATCAGTTCTTGCCAATTTTTCTGGATCGTCACTGTTTCACCCATACAGGCCAGTCAGTCTGCCATTGCCGACACTGGCGTTGGAGAAAGGCCGCAAGTCACGCTTGCGGCTTCGCAAAGCAAAGTCATCGCGGACGACGACGGCGCCCGCGACCTCGTATCAAACACGCCTACGCTTGCGCGGGCGGCAACCATTGTGCGGGATCGTGGTCACGTCGCGGATCGAGGTGACGGTGAAGCCCGCAGCCTGCAGCGCGCGCAGCGCCGACTCGCGGCCCGAACCGGGACCGGCGACCTCGACTTCCAGCGTGCGCATGCCGTGTTCCTGCGCCTTCTTGGAAACGTCCTCCGCAGCGACCTGCGCTGCATACGGGGTCGACTTACGCGATCCCTTGAAACCCATGGTGCCCGCCGACGACCAGGCGATCGTGTTGCCCTGCGCATCGGTAATGGTGATCGTCGTGTTGTTGAACGACGAGTTCACGTGCGCAACGCCGGAGGCGATGTTCTTGCGCTCACGACGGCGAACGCGGGTGGCTTCCTTGCCCATAGAGTACCTTTCCTGGAGATCTCAAACGCCGCCGTAATGCCAGCGGCTACACCTGTGAAAATGCGAGTGGCGAATGGCGAGTAGCGAATGCAATCATTCGCCACTTCCTATTCGCGATTCGCGTCGAATTACTTCTTCTTGCCGGCGATTGCCTTGGCCGGGCCCTTGCGCGTGCGCGCATTGGTGTGGGTGCGCTGACCGCGCACCGGCAGACCGCGACGATGACGCAGGCCGCGATAGCAGCCGAGGTCCATCAGACGCTTGATGTTGATGCCGACCTCGCGACGCAGATCGCCCTCGACGAGATAGTCGCGGTCGATGACTTCGCGGATCTGGAGCACTTCCTGGTCACTGAGCTGATTGACGCGACGATCCTCGGGGATCTTCACCTTGTCCATGATGTCACCGGCGATCTTGGGGCCGATGCCATGGATGTACTGCAGCGCGATCAGCACGCGCTTGTTGGTGGGAATGTTTACGCCGGCAATACGGGCCACGGCCTTCTCTCCTGTTGCCGATCCCTCGTCAGGAATCGGGCTTTAAGTGCTTGCTTTCTCGGGCAGGTGTTCACAAACGCGAACACGACGCCCACCCCCGGTCTTCCTGGGGCCCGGCATCGTCTGAAACTATCCGACTTGGATGCGGGGCTTATTAAGGGATTCCGGGGGGTTTCGTCAACCGCTGCTAGCGCTTAGCTCGCTTTTTCGTGACCTTTTTTTGACCCTTCTTCGGACCCTTTTTGGCGGTCTTTTTGACGGTCGTCTTGGCGGTCTTTTTTGCGGCTTTCTTGGTTCCTTTGGCTGCCTTCCTGGCGGACTTGGCGGCCTTCTTGGCTACTTTTGCGGGCTTTTTGACCGTTTTGGTAGCTTTTTGCCCACCCTTCCTGGCTGGAACCACCCGGGCCGCAGTATTGACCGCAGTCTTGGCATGGGCGGTCTTGGCGTGGGCAGTTTTGGCGTGGGCAGTTTTGGCGTGGGCGGTTTTGGCGTGGGTCTTGGGCTCGACCGCCCCCAGCGCCAGCAGAAGGCGGTGGATGGCGCGGGTGACCTCCTCGATGGTCATCATGCCATCGACGGTCGAGAGCTTGCGCCGCTCGGAATAGTAGTGAATCAGCGGTTCCGTCTGGCTGCGGTAGCTGGCGAGTCGCTTGGTCAGGACCTCCGGGGTGTCGTCAACCCGGACCTCCTCGCCGCGTTCGCGCATCTGGGCGACGCGGGTCTCGACGCGATCGAGCAGTGCGCTTTCGTTGACCCTGAGCTCGATCACGCCGTCGAGCTTGAGGTGCCTGTGCTTCAACAACTCGTCCAGCGCCTCAGCCTGCGGCACGGTGCGCGGGAAGCCGTCGAGAATGAAACCTTTCTTGGCATCGGGCTGCTCGATCCGGTCGGCGATGATTCCGACCACGACGTCGTCGGGCACGAGGCCGCCGCCAGCCATGATCTCCTTTGCCTTCAGCCCGACCGGTGTTCCCGCCGCAACCGCAGCGCGAAGCATCTCGCCGGTCGAGAGCTGCACGATGCCATAGCGCTCGATCAGCCGCTGCGCCTGGGTCCCCTTGCCTGACCCCGGCGGTCCCAGAAGGATAATTCTCATCGGCGTTCGCCCCCCGGATCGGTGAGCGATAGGTCGCGCACCTGTGTTTGAAGATCGAGACTAGTGCAAACCACAATCAGCGCCGTACCACCACCCATAATGACACGGCGTCGCCTTGCCGCAAGCGACGAGGCTTTGGGAATCGGTCTGCACGGTCAGGTAGACGGCTCGAGCCGCCCCCGTCAACGCTACCAACGGAATAGTTCTGAACGGGGAGCAGCCACCGATCGCAACGGCGACCGGGACGCAAGTCCGAACTTACCTGTTGCGGCGGCCGCGTAGCTTCGACTTCCGGATCAACCCCTCATACTGGTGAGCCAGCAGGTAACCCTGAACCTGCGCCACCGTGTCCATGGTGACACTGACCACGATCAACAGCGACGTGCCACCAAAGTAGAAGGGCACCGAGGCGTAGGAAATCAGAATTTCCGGGATCAAACAGACAATCGCGAGGTAGATCGCGCCGATGACGGTGATGCGCGACAGCACGTAGTCGATGTATTCGGCGGTGCGCTCGCCGGGACGGATGCCCGGGATGAAGCCGCCGTGCTTCTTCAGGTTGTCAGCGGTCTCGGTCGGGTTGAACACGATCGCGGTGTAGAAGAACGCGAAGAACACGATCAGCGCCAGGTACATGATCAGGAACAGCGGCCGGCCGTGGCCGAGCTGCGTCGTGAGCCACTGGAACCATTCCGGTCCCTTGCCGGCGTTGAAGTTCGCAACCGTCGTCGGCAGCAGGAGCAGCGAGGACGCGAAGATCGGCGGGATGACGCCCGAGGTGTTGAGCTTGAGCGGCAGATGCGAGGACTGGCCCTCGAACATCTTGTTGCCGACCTGTCGCTTCGGATACTGGATCAGGAGCCGGCGCTGCGCGCGCTCCATGAACACGATGAAGGCGATCACGGCGACCGCCATGATGATGACGATCAGGATCAGGCCGGTCGACATCGCGCCCTGACGGCCGAGTTCGAGCATGTTGGCGAGCGCCGAGGGCAGCTCGGCGACGATGCCGGACAGAATGATCAGCGAGATACCGTTGCCGATGCCGCGCGAAGTCACCTGCTCGCCCAGCCACATCAGGAACATGGTGCCGCCGGTGAGCGTGATCGCGGTGGAGAGACGGAAGAACAGGCCGGGGTCGCTGACGACGTTGCCGGCGCCTTCCAGACCGACCGCAATGCCATAGGACTGAAACGCGGCCAGGATCACGGTGAGGTAGCGGGTATACTGGTTCAGCGTCTTGCGGCCCGCCTCGCCTTCCTTCTTCAGCGCCTCGAGTTGCGGCGAGACGGTGGTGAGAAGCTGGATGATGATCGAGGCCGAGATGTACGGCATGATGTTCAGTGCGAAGATCGCCATGCGGTGGATACCGCCGCCGGCGAACATGTTGAACATGCCGAGGATGCCGCCCGCCTGCGAGCGGAACACCTGCTCCCAGATGTTGGGATCGATACCGGGCAGCGGGATGTAGGTGCCCAGCCGATAAACGAGCAGCGCACCCAGGGTGAACCAGATGCGCTTCTTCAGTTCGTCGGCCTTGGCAAGCGCGCCGAAATTGAGATTGGCTGCCAGTTGTTCCGCTGCTGAGACCATGTTGGGCTTTCTCCCGCCGCCTACTGCGCCGTCATGCCCGCGGCCGGGCTACTTGGGCGGACGCCGGACATTATCTGGTGCACGGCTTCGATAAGTCCATCGTCCAGCATGCGTAAAGGCCCGCGAGCCGCGGGCCAATGACGCAGATGTTACGCCGCCTCACCTTCTTCGGTGGCCGGCGCGAGGATCTTCACCGAGCCGCCGGCCTTCTCGACCGCCGCGATCGCGGACTTCGAGGCGCCGTGCACTTCGATGTTGAGTTTGGCCTTGAGCTCGCCGCGGCCGAGCAGCCGGACGCCGGCCTTGGAGCGGCGCAGCACGCCGGCCTTCACCAGCGCTTCGGCGTTCACGACGTTGCCAGTGTCGAGCTTCTTGGCATCGACGGCATCCTGGAGCCGATCGAGATTGATCTCGGCGAACTCGACACGGAAGATGTTGTTGAAGCCACGCTTGGGCAGACGGCGATGCATCGGCATCTGGCCGCCTTCGAAACCCTTGATGCGCACGCCCGAACGCGCGGTCTGGCCTTTGCCGCCGCGGCCGGACTGCTTGCCCTTGCCCGAACCGATGCCGCGGCCGACGCGCATGCGCTTCTTGCGCGAGCCGGGGTTGTCGGCGATATCGCTGAGCTTCATCGCCCTTCTCCTTGTTTCTTGCGCATGATCCTACCCGAAAACCGGTATCCAGTTTTCGAGATCATGCGCCGCTTGCTTACTTCCCGTCGACGATGCGGACGAGATGGTGAACCTTCTCGATCATGCCACGAACCGCCGGGGTGTCCGGCAGTTCGGCGACACGGCCGATCTTGTTGAGCTTGAGCCCGATCAGCGTCGAGCGCTGCGAGTGATGGCGGCGGATCGCGCTGCCGATCTGCTCGATCTTGATCGTCTTGGCGGCCTTGGCCATTTTTTAAAACTCCGAAAAGCTTCCGTTAGTCGGCAGCCGCCTCGGCATCGCCGCCGATACGACGGGACTGCAGGGTGGACACCTTGATGTTGCGGCGGGCCGCGACCGAGCGCGGCGAATCCTGGTGCTTCAACGCATCGAAGGTCGCGCGCACCATGTTGTAGGGGTTCGACGAGCCGATCGACTTCGCCACCACGTCCTGGACGCCCAGCGTCTCGAACACGGCGCGCATCGGACCGCCGGCGATGATGCCGGTACCGGCCGGGGCGGCACGCAGGTAGACACGGCCCGCGCCGTGACGGCCGGCGATGTCATGATGGAGCGTGCGGCCCTCGCGCAGCGACACGCGGGTCAGGTTGCGCTTGGCGGATTCGGTCGCTTTCCGGATCGCCTCAGGCACTTCGCGCGCCTTGCCGTGACCGAAGCCGGCACGGCCCTTCTGGTCGCCAATCACGACCAGCGCTGCGAAGCCGAAGCGCTTGCCGCCCTTGACCACCTTGGCGACGCGGTTGATGTGGACGAGCTTGTCGACGAACTCGCTGTCGCGCTCCTCGCGCTCCTTGCGTTCACGTCCGCCGCGGTGTTCGCGTTCACCTGCCATGGTTTTTCCAATCCTTCAGAGGCTTACGCCTCAATCCTCAAATTCTGTTAGAAGCTCAGGCCGCTCTCACGTGCAGCGTCGGCAAGAGCCTTGACGCGCCCGTGATAGAGATAGCTGCCGCGATCGAACACGACTTCCTTGACGCCCTTCTCCGCGGCGCGCTCGGCGAGCAACTTGCCGACCGCCTTCGCCGCATCGATGTCGGCGCCGGTCTTGCCGCCATCGCGCATCGACTTCTCGAGCGATGAGGCAGAGGCCAGCGTCTCGCCCTTCAGGTCGTCGATGACCTGGGCGTAGATGTGCTTGGACGAGCGGAACACCGACAGGCGCGGACGGCCGCCACCGGAGCGGCGCAGCTTCAGCCGCACACTCCGCTTGCGCCGGGCATTCGTAACCTTGGCTTTGGACATGACCGGCTCCGTTACTTCTTCTTGCCTTCCTTGCGGAAGATGAATTCGCCAACATACTTCACGCCCTTGCCCTTGTAGGGCTCCGGCGGGCGATAGCCGCGGATCTCGGCCGCGACCTGGCCGACGCGCTGGATATCACTACCCGACACCGTGATCTCGGTCGGCTTCGGCACGGCGATCGTGATCCCTTCCGGGATGGCATAGATCACGTCGTGGCTGTAGCCGAGCGCGAGCTGCAGGTTCTTGCCCTGCATCGCGGCGCGGTAACCGACACCGGTGATTTCGAGCTTCTTCTCGAAGCCCTTCGTGACGCCCTCGACGAGGTTCGCAACCTGAGCGCGAGCGGTGCCGTACAGCGCCCGCGCGCGATTGGTGTCGAGCCGCGGCTTGACCTTGACCTGGCCGTTCTCGAGCTTCACCTCGACGTCGTCATGGACGACGAACTGAAGCTGGCCCTTCGGCCCCTTCATCTTGACGGTCTGCCCATCGACGGTCGCGGTAACGCCCGACGGCACCGTCACAGGCTTTTTGCCAACACGTGACATGGATCGAAAATCCTTCTCAGAACACCGTGAAGAGGACTTCGCCGCCCACATTCGCGTCGCGCGCGCTGTGGTCGGCCATGATCCCCTTCGGCGTCGACAACACCGAAATGCCGAGCCCGTTGTTGACCCGCGGCAGGTTCTTCACCGAGGCGTAAACGCGACGCCCGGGCTTGGAGACACGTTCGATTTCGCGGATGACGGGCTCGCCGTCGAAATACTTCAGCTCGATCTCGATCTCGCTGCGGCCCGAGGAATGCTCAAGCGTGGCATAGCCGCGGATGTAGCCCTCGGTCTTCAGCACCTCGAGCACATTCTCGCGCATCTTCGAGCCAGGCGTGGAAACCTTGGTCTTGGAGCGCATCTGCGCATTGCGGATGCGGGTGATCAGATCGCTGATTGGATCGTGCGTAGACATCTAAACGACCCTCCTTACCAGCTCGACTTCACGAGGCCCGGGACCATGCCCTTGGAGCCAAGTTCACGCAGCGCGATACGGGACAGCTTGTTCTTGCGATAGTTCGAGCGCGGGCGGCCCGACAGCTCGCAACGCAGACGGATGCGGGTCGCCGATGAGTTGCGCGGCATTTCCGCCAGCTTCAACGTCGCAGCGAAGCGCTCCTCCATCGGGAGCTTCTTGTCGGCGATGATCGCCTTCAACCGCTCGCGCTTGGCGGCGGCGTTCTTCACCATCCGCTTGCGCCGGTTGTTCTTCTCGATTGAACTCTTCTTTGCCATGCTTGGCTCCTGGGTATCCGCGTTTGAGAGGCTTTTGGTCAGCGTCTCACTGCCGGAACGGGAAATTGAAAGCGGTCAACAAGGCCCTCGCCTCTTCGTCGGTCTTGGCCGTGGTGCAGACGGTGATGTCCATACCGCGGGCTTCCGTGACCTTGTCGAAGTCGATCTCGGGGAAAATGATGTGCTCCTTGATGCCGAGCGAGTAGTTGCCGCGGCCGTCGAAGCTCTTCGGGTTCAGGCCGCGGAAGTCGCGGACGCGCGGCAGCGCGACCGTCACCAGGCGATCGATGAACTCGTACATGCGGGCCTTGCGCAGCGTGACCTTGCAGCCGATCGGCTGGTTCTCACGCAGCTTGAAGGTCGCGATCGCGATACGCGAATAGGTCACGATCGCCTTCTGGCCGGCGATCTGGGTCAATTCGGCAGCGGCGTTCTCGGCCTTCTTGCGGTCGTTGACGGAATCGCCGACGCCCATGTTCAGCACGACCTTGTCCAGCCGCGGAACCTGCATGACGTTCTCGTAGCCGAACTTCTCGGTCAGGGCGACGCGGATCTTCGCGTCATATTCCGCGCGCAGGCGCGGCACGTAAGCTGTCTCAGCCATCGATCTCAGCTCCCGAGCTCTTGGCGATGCGGACCTTCTTGCCGTCCGCCTGAATCTTGAATCCGATGCGCGTCGGCTTTCCGTCCTTGCCGAGATACGCGATATTGGACAGTTGGATCGGCGACTCTTTCGAGATGATGCCGCCCTCCTGGTTCTGGGTCTGCTTCTGGTGGCGCTTGACCATGTTGATGCCACGCACCAGCGCCGTGCCTGCGTCCGGACGCACCTCGAACACCTCCCCGGTGCGACCCTTGTCGCGGCCGGTCAGCACGACGACCTTGTCGCCCTTGCGGATCTTCGCAGCCATCACAGCACCTCCGGCGCGAGCGAAATGATCTTCATGTGGTTCTTGGCGCGCAGCTCGCGCGGCACCGGCCCGAAGATACGGGTACCGACCGGCTCGGCCTGGTTGTTGATCAGGACGGCGGCGTTGCGGTCGAAGCGGATGACCGAACCGTCGGGGCGGCGGATGTCCTTGCGGACACGCACCACGACGGCCTTCATCACGTCGCCCTTCTTCACCTTGCCACGCGGAATCGCTTCCTTGATCGATACGACGATGATGTCGCCGATGGTGGCGTAGCGGCGCTTGGAGCCTCCGAGCACCTTGATACACATGACACGGCGTGCGCCAGAATTGTCGGCCACGTCGAGGTTGGTCTGCATCTGAATCATTGATGCACCTCGTCCTCTTTCTCTTTTGCGCCAGCCTGGCCAGCGCTCAACATTTCCCTGAAGTCAGTCGGCTAAGTGCCGGCAGCTCAGGCGCTTTTCTTGTGTTCGCCCCGGATCACGACCCAGCGCTTCAACTTCGAAATCGGCTTCGATTCCTCGATCCACACCACGTCGCCCGGCTTGAACTGGTTGTTCTCGTCGTGCGCGTGATAGTTCTTCGAACGGCGGATCGTCTTCTTGTAGATCGGGTGCGTGAAGCGGCGATCGACGCGCACCACGATGGTCTTGGCTTGCTTGTCGCTGACGACCACGCCCTGCAAAGTACGTTTCGGCATCTTCGTAAGCCTCTTACTTCTTCTTCGCGCGCTGCTGCGCGGCGACGGTCTTGATCCGGGCGATGTCACGGCGAGCCTCGCGCAGGCGCGAGGTGTTCTCGAGCTGCCCGGTGGCACGCTGGAAGCGCAGGTTGAAGCGCTCCTTCTTCAGGTTCAGGACGGCGTCATCCTGCTGGTCGGGGCTCATCGCGCGGATGTCTTCGATCTTCATCTGGGCCATGGCCATTACTCCGCAATGCGCTCGACGAAGCGCGTCTTGATCGGCAGCTTGGCGGCAGCCAAAGTCAGCGCCTCGCGCGCGGTCTGGTTGTTGACGCCGTCGATCTCGAACAGCACCCGGCCGGGCTTGACGCGCACGACCCACAATTCCGGCGAGCCCTTGCCGGAGCCCATGCGGACTTCGGCCGGCTTCTTCGACACGGGAACGTCGGGGAATACGCGGATCCAGACGCGGCCGGCGCGCTTCATGTGGCGGGTCAGCGCGCGGCGGGCGGCCTCGATCTGGCGCGCGGTGACGCGCTCAGGCTCGGTTGCCTTCAGCCCGAACTGGCCGAACGCCAACGTCGCGCCCGAAGACGCAACGCCGTGGATGCGGCCCTTATGCGCCTTCCGGAACTTCGTTTTCTTAGGTTGCATCATGGCTTTAAGCCCTCAAATTCTGTGCTGGCTCAGGCCGCAGCGTCGCGACGCTGCCGGCCGCCACCGCTGCCACCACCCTCGCCTTCGGCCATTCTCTTGTCCTGGGCCATCGGATCGTGCTCGAGGATCTCGCCCTTGAAGATCCAGACCTTGACGCCGCAGGTGCCGAAGGTCGTGAACGCGGTCGCGACGCCGTAGTCGATGTCAGCGCGCAGCGTGTGCAGCGGCACGCGACCTTCGCGGTACCACTCCATGCGCGCGATTTCCGCACCGCCCAGACGACCCGAGCAGTTGATGCGGATGCCCTCCGCGCCGAGACGCATCGCCGACTGCACGGCGCGCTTCATGGCGCGACGGAACGCAACGCGGCGCTCGAGCTGCTGCGCGATCGATTCGGCGACCAGCGTCGCATCGAGCTCCGGCTTGCGGATCTCGACGATGTTGATCACGACGTCCGACGAGGTGATGTCGGCCACCTTCTTGCGCAGCTTGTCGATGTCGGCGCCCTTCTTGCCGATCACCACGCCCGGACGAGCCGAGTGGATGGTGACGCGGCACTTCTTGTGCGGACGCTCGATCACGATGCGGGCGACGGCCGCCTGCTTGAGCTCCTTGTGCAGGATCTCGCGGATCTTGACGTCCTCGTGCAGCAGCTTGCCGTATTCCTGCTTGCCGGCGAACCAGCGGGAATCCCAGGTCCGGTTGATGCCGAGACGCAGACCGATCGGATTGATCTTTTGACCCATCGTTTTCTCCTGCGTCCTTAAGCGGCCGCTTCGGCTTCGACCTGACGAACGATGATCGTCAGCTGCGAAAATGGTTTGTAGACACGGCCCGAGCGACCACGGCCGCGGGCGGCAAAGCGCTTCATCACCAGCCCGTTGCCGACGAAGGCCTGCGCCACGACGAGATCGTCGACGTCGAGATCGTGATTGTTCTCGGCGTTGGCGATAGCCGATTCCAGGCACTTCTTCACGTCGACAGCGATCCGCTTGCGCGAAAACTGCAAATCGGCGAGCGCAGCGGACGCCTTGCGGCCGCGAATGAGCTGGGCCACCAGGTTGAGCTTCTGCGGGCTCACCCGCAACATCCGGGCGACCGCCTTGGCCTCGTTGTCGGCGAGGCTCCGTTCGCGCTTAGGTTTGCTCATGACTTAATCCTCAAGCCTTCTTGGCTTTCTTGTCGCCGGAGTGGCCATGGAAGGTCCGCGTCGGCGAGAACTCGCCGAACTTGTGACCGACCATTTCCTCGTTGACCGCCACCGGCACGTGCTTCTGACCGTTGTAGACGCCGAAGGTCAGGCCGACGAACTGCGGCAGGATGGTCGAGCGACGGCTCCAGATCTTGATGACGTCGTGACGGCCGGACGCACGCGCCGCATCTGCCTTCTTGAGCAGCGACGCCTCGACGAACGGGCCTTTCCAGACTGAACGAACCATGTCCGGCGTTCCTTACTTCTTCCGCTTGTGGCGGCTTAGGAGAATGAATTTGTTGGTCGACTTGTTGGTGCGGGTCTTCTTGCCCTTGGTCGGCTTGCCCCACGGGGTGACCGGGTGGCGACCGCCCGAGGTACGACCTTCACCACCGCCGTGCGGATGGTCGATCGGGTTCATGGCAACACCGCGGTTGTGCGGGCGACGGCCCATCCAGCGCTTGCGGCCGGCCTTGCCGATCGAGGTGTTCATGTGATCCGGGTTCGACACCGCGCCGATCGTGCCGCGGCAACGACCGTGCACCAGGCGCTGCTCGCCCGAGTTCAGGCGGATGATCACGTAGTCCTGGTCGCGACCGACGAGCTGGGCGTAGGTGCCGGCCGAACGCGCGAGCTGGCCACCCTTGCCTATCTTGGTCTCGATGTTGTGGATGATCGTGCCGACCGGCATGTTGCCGAGCGGCATGACGTTGCCCGGCTTCACGTCGACATAGTTGCCCGCGATGATGGTATCACCCACGGCCAAGCGCTGCGGCGCCAGGATGTAGGCCTGCTCACCGTCCTGATACTTGATCAGCGCGATGAAGCCGGTGCGGTTCGGGTCGTACTCGAGCCGTTCGACGGTCGCGGGAACGTCGATCTTTTCGCGCTTGAAGTCGACGGTGCGCAGCGTCTGCTTGTGGCCGCCGCCGCGGAAGCGCACGGTGATGCGACCGGTGTTGTTGCGGCCGCCCGAGGACTTCTTGCCTTCGGTAAGCGCCTTGACCGGCTTGCCCTTGTAGAGGGCCGAACGATCGACCATCACCAGCTGGCGCTGGCCCGGCGTCGTGGGATTGAATGTCTTCAGTGCCATCGTCGTAGGACCTTACAGACCGGTGGTCACGTCGATCCGGTGACCCTCTTCGAGGGTCACGATCGCGCGCTTGGTGTTCGACTGCGAGCCGAGATTGCCGCGGAAGGCCTTGACCTTGCCCTTGCGGACAAGCGTGTTGACGCTCTTGACCTTGACGTCGAACAGCTTCTCGATCGCTTCCTTGATCTGCGGCTTGGTCGCCTTGGCGGCCACCTTGAACAGAACCTTGTTGTGCTCCGAGGCAATCGTCGCCTTTTCGGTCACGACCGGCGACAGGATCACGTCGTAGTGGCGAGCCTCGATGTTCTTCGTCATTTGAAGCGCGCCTCCAGCGCATCGATGGCGGCCTTGGTCAGAACGAGCTTCTGACGGCGCAGGATGTCGTAGACGTTGATGCCCTGGATCGGCAGCACGTCCATGTTCGGGATGTTGCGGGCCGCCGCGGCGAAGCCCTGGTTGAGCTCGGCGCCGTCGATGATCAGCGCGTTGGTCAGGCCCAGGCCCGAGAAGTGGCCGAGCAGCGCCTTGGTCTTGGCGGCCTCGAGCGCTGCCTTCTCGATAACGACGAGATCACCGTCCTTGGCCTTGGCCGACAGCGCATGCTTCAGCGCCAGCGCGCGGACCTTCTTCGGCAGATCGGAGGCGTGCGAGCGCACCACCGGACCGAATGCACGGCCACCGCCACGAAACTGCGGCACGCGGGCCGAACCGTGACGAGCACCGCCGGTGCCCTTCTGCTTGTACATCTTCTTGCCGGTGCGCCAGATCTCGGCGCGGCCCTTGGCCTTGTGGGTGCCGGCCTGACGCTTGTCGAGCTGCCACTTCACGCAGCGCGCGATGATGTCCTCGCGCGGCTCGAGGCCGAAAATGGCGTCGGAGAGCTGGACCGAACCGGCTTCCTTGCCCTCAAGGGTGGTGACTTTCAATTCCATCTCACGCACCCTCCTGCTGGGCCGCAGCCTCGGCTTCGCCGCCGGCAACCTTGAACTTGCCCGGCTTCGGAGCTTCCTTCGGCAGCGGCTTCTTGACGGCGTCGCGCACGCGGATCCAGCCGCCCTTGGAGCCGGGAACGGCGCCTTCGACGAGGATCAGGCCGCGCTCGACATCGGTCTGGACGACGCGAAGGTTGAGCGTGGTGATGCGATCGACACCCATGTGGCCGGGCATCTTCTTGTTCTTCCAGGTCTTGCCGGGATCCTGACGGCCACCGGTCGAACCGATCGAGCGGTGCGAGATCGACACACCGTGCGTGGCGCGCAGACCGCCGAAGTTCCAGCGCTTCATACCGCCGGCAAAGCCCTTACCGACCGAGGTGCCGGTGACGTCGACGAACTGGCCGACGACGAAGTGATCGGCCTGGATCTCGGCGCCAACCGGGATCATGGCATCCGCGGTGACGCGGAATTCCTCGACCTGCCGCTTCGGCTCGACCTTGGCGACCGCGAACTGACCGCGCTCAGCCTTGGGCATGTACACGGTCTTGCGGCTGCCAGCGCCAAGCTGGAGCGCGACGTAACCGTTCTTCTCTTCGGTGCGGTGGCCTACGACCTGGCAATTGCCGAGCTTCAGCACGGTCACGGGGATATGTTCGCCGGCCTCCGTGAAGACCCGCGTCATCCCGACCTTTTGTGCGATCACTCCGGAGCGCATCGGCTTGCTTCCTGTTCTTTCTGTCCGCTTTCGCGAACGGGATCCAAAAATCTTAGAGCTTGATCTCGACGTCGACACCGGCGGCCAGGTCGAGCTTCATCAGAGCATCGACGGTCTGCGGGGTCGGATCGACGATGTCGAGCAGACGCTTGTGGGTGCGCATCTCGAACTGTTCGCGGCTCTTCTTGTCGACGTGCGGCGAACGGTTGACGGTGAACTTCTCGATGCGGGTCGGCAGCGGAATGGGTCCGCGAACCTGCGCGCCGGTGCGCTTCGCCGTATTCACGATCTCACGGGTCGACGTATCGAGAATACGATGGTCGAACGCCTTGAGACGAATGCGAATATTTTGGCCGTTCATTGCCGTGGTCTTTCTTCTCAGGTGAGTGGCGAGTAGCGAGTAGCGAGTAGAGATCTACTCGCCATTCGCCATTCCCTATTCGCGTAATTATTCGATGATCGAGGCGACGACGCCGGCGCCGACGGTACGGCCGCCTTCGCGGATCGCGAAGCGGAGCTTCTCTTCCATCGCGATCGGCACGATCAGGTGCACTTCCATCGCGATGTTGTCGCCCGGCATCACCATCTCGGTGCCTTCCGGCAGGTGCACGACACCGGTCACGTCGGTGGTGCGGAAGTAGAACTGCGGACGGTAGTTGGTGAAGAACGGGGTGTGGCGACCGCCCTCGTCCTTGGTGAGGATGTAGGCCTCAGCCTTGAACTTGGTGTGCGGCTTGACCGAACCGGGCTTGCAGAGCACCTGGCCGCGCTCGACTTCCTCGCGCTTGGTGCCGCGGAGCAGCGCGCCGATGTTGTCGCCGGCCTGGCCCTGGTCGAGCAGCTTGCGGAACATTTCGACGCCGGTGACGGTGGTCTTGGTGGTCGCACGCAGACCGACGATCTCGATTTCGTCGCCGACCTTGACGATGCCGCGCTCGACACGGCCGGTCACCACGGTGCCGCGACCCGAGATCGAGAACACGTCTTCCACCGGCATCAGGAACGGCTGGTCGATCGGACGCTCCGGCTGCGGGATGTACTCGTCGACGTTGCGCATCAGCTCGAGGATGGCCTCGTGGCCGAGCTTCTTGTCGGAGTCTTCGAGAGCGGCCAGCGCCGAGCCCTTGACGATCGGGATCTTGTCGCCGGGGAATTCATACTTCGAGAGCAGCTCGCGGACTTCGAGCTCGACGAGCTCGAGCAGCTCCGGATCGTCGACCATATCGCACTTGTTGAGGAACACGACGAGCGCGGGCACGCCGACCTGGCGGGCGAGCAGGATGTGCTCGCGGGTCTGCGGCATCGGGCCGTCAGCGGCCGACACGACCAGGATCGCGCCGTCCATCTGGGCAGCGCCGGTGATCATGTTCTTCACGTAGTCGGCGTGGCCGGGGCAGTCGACGTGCGCGTAGTGGCGGTTCTTGGTCTCGTACTCGACGTGCGCGGTCGAGATGGTGATGCCGCGCGCCTTCTCTTCCGGCGCCTTGTCGATCTGGTCGTACGCCGTGAACGTCGCACCACCGGTTTCAGCGAGGATCTTGGTGATCGCCGCGGTCAGCGACGTCTTGCCATGGTCGACGTGACCGATGGTGCCGATGTTGCAGTGGGGCTTGTTACGTTCAAACTTTGCTTTGGCCATTTGACTCTCCGTTCAATCGTCAGCTCGAGACCGACGACAATCAGGCAAACTTCTTCTGGACTTCTGCCGACACGTTGGCCGGCGCTTCTGCGTAGTGGTCGAACTGCATGGTGAAGGTCGCGCGACCCTGGCTCATCGAGCGCAGGTTATTCACGTAACCGAACATGTTCATGAGCGGCACCATCGCGTTGATGACGTTGGCGTTGCCGCGCATGTCTTGACCCTGGATCTGACCGCGCCGGGAGTTCAGGTCGCCGATGACCGAGCCGGTATAGTCTTCCGGGGTCACCACCTCGACCTTCATGATCGGCTCGAGCAGGACGGACTTGCCCATCTGCAGCGCTTCACGGAAGCAGGCGCGCGAAGCGATTTCGAAGGCGAGCGCCGACGAGTCGACGTCGTGGTACTTACCGTCGACGAGCTGCACCTTGACGTCGACCACGGGGAAGCCCGCGACCACGCCGGAGGAGAGCACGCTCTCGAGGCCCTTCTCGACGCCGGGGATGTATTCCTTCGGCACCGCGCCGCCGACGATCTTCGATTCGAACTCGAAGCCCTTGCCGGCTTCGTTAGGCTCGACGATGAACGACACGGCCGCGAACTGGCCGGTACCGCCGGTCTGCTTCTTGTGAGTGTAGCTGTGCTCCACCTTCCTGGTGATGCGCTCACGGAATGCCACCTGCGGCGCGCCGATGTTGGCATCGACCTTGTAGGTGCGCTTGAGGATGTCGACCTTGATGTCGAGATGGAGCTCGCCCATGCCCTTGAGGATGGTCTGGCCGGACTCGTGGTCGGTCGACACGCGGAAGGACGGATCCTCCGCGGCGAGCTTGGCCAGCGCCACGCCCAGCTTCTCCTGGTCGGCCTTGGACTTCGGCTCGATCGCGATCTCGATGACCGGCTCGGGGAATTCCATCTTTTCCAGAATCACCTGCTTGTCGGGATCGCACAGTGTGTCACCGGTGCGCGCTTCCTTCAGGCCGGCCAGCGCGACGATGTCGCCGGCATAGGCTTCCTTGATGTCCTCGCGGTTGTTCGCATGCATCAGCAGCATGCGCCCGATGCGCTCCTTCTTCTCGCGGGTCGAGTTCACGACGCCGGTGCCCGACGACAGAATGCCCGAATAGATGCGGCAGAAGGTGATGGTGCCGACGAACGGGTCGTCCATGATCTTGAACGCGAGCAGCGCGAGCGGCTCCTTGTCGTCCGCCTTGCGCACGACTTCGTTGCCCTTGTCGTCGGTGCCCTTGATCGCGGGCACGTCGAGCGGCGACGGCAAATAGTCGACGACGGCGTCGAGCAGCGGCTGCACGCCCTTGTTCTTGAACGCCGAGCCGCACAGCACGGGATAGAAAGCGCCGGTGAGCACGGCCTTGCGGATCAGCCGCTTCAGCGTCGCTTCGTCCGGCTCCTTGCCATCGAGATAGGCGGCCATGGCATCGTCGTCGAGCTCGACGGCGGCTTCCACCATCTTCTCGCGGTATTCCTTGGCCTGGTCGACGAGGTCTTCCGGAATGTCGACATAGTCGAACTTCGCGCCGAGCGCTTCATCGTTCCAGACGACGCCCTTCATCTTCACGAGGTCGACGAGACCCTTGAAGTTGTTCTCGGCACCGATCGGAAGCTGGATCGCAACGGGCTTGGCGCCGAGGCGGTCGACGATGTCGGACAGACACTTGAAGAAGTCCGCGCCGATCTTGTCCATCTTGTTGGCGAAGACGATGCGCGGAACCTTGTACTTGTCGCCCTGGCGCCAGACCGTCTCGGTCTGGGGCTCGACGCCCTGGTTCGAGTCGAGCACGCAGACGGCGCCGTCGAGCACGCGAAGCGAACGCTCGACCTCGATGGTAAAGTCGACGTGGCCGGGCGTGTCGATGATGTTCAGACGCTTGCCGGCCCAGAACGCCGTGGTCGCAGCCGAGGTGATCGTGATGCCACGCTCCTGCTCCTGCTCCATCCAGTCCATCGTCGCGGCACCTTCGTGCACTTCGCCGATCTTGTGGCTCTTGCCGGTGTAATAGAGGATGCGCTCGGTCGTCGTGGTCTTGCCGGCGTCGATATGCGCCATGATACCGAAGTTACGGTAGTCCTCGATGGCATGTTGGCGGGGCATGGGTCGTTCCTTGCGAGTCCGTTAGGTGTCGCCGTTACCAGCGATAATGCGAGAAGGCACGGTTGGCTTCGGCCATCCGGTGCACGTCTTCACGCTTCTTGACGGCGTTCCCCCGGTTATTCGATGCGTCCAAGAGCTCCGCCGAGAGCCGCTCGGTCATCGTCTTCTCGTTGCGCTCGCGGGCCGCGGCGATCAGCCAGCGGATGCCCAGCGCCTGCCGGCGGGTCGAGCGGACCTCAACCGGAACCTGATAGGTCGCACCGCCGACGCGGCGGGAGCGCACTTCGATCGTGGGCATCACGTTCTCAAGCGCCTGCTCGAACACGCCGAGCGGGTTCTGCTTGGTCTTGGTTTCGATGATGCCGAGCGCACCGTAGACGATGCCTTCGGCGACCGACTTCTTGCCGGCGTACATCACCGAGTTCATGAACTTCGTGATCACGATGTTCCCGAACTTGGGATCCGGCAGAACTTCGCGCTTTTCCGCTGAGTGGCGACGAGACATGGAAGAGGTTCCCGCTTACTTCGGACGCTTCGCGCCGTATTTCGAACGACGCTGCTTACGGTTCTTGACGCCCTGGGTATCCAGCACGCCGCGGAGGATGTGGTAGCGCACGCCGGGCAAGTCCTTGACGCGGCCGCCGCGGATCATGACCACCGAGTGCTCCTGGAGGTTATGGCCCTCACCAGGGATGTAGCCGATCACCTCGAAACCATTGGTCAGACGCACCTTGGCGACCTTACGAAGCGCCGAGTTCGGCTTCTTCGGCGTCGTGGTGTAGACGCGCGTGCACACGCCGCGCTTCTGCGGCGACTGCTGCAGCGCCGGCACCTTCTTGCGCGACTTCTGCACTTCACGCGGTTGTGCGATCAGCTGGTTGATCGTCGGCATCCTGGCCTTCACCCTTTTTCTGCCGCGGTCCCTTTCAGGCCCGCAAATTCTTCTTCCGGACTACCCGCCCGATGGGGCCGCTTAGCACGGAACGATCCGCACAAAGCGAAATCGCGCCAACCGCTCCATCAACGAGCGGAAAGCGCTTCGACGCCACAGAGGACCGCAGTCTTTGAACCGATCAGCATAAAGCCGACGGCCGCGTACCGAGGTCATGCATCCGAGTTTGATCTCAAGAGAACGAGCTCTAGAGAACTAAAATCGCACTGGCATTGCCTAGCTATGATCGACAGCGTTTGAGCGGCATTCGTCGAGGTTGGTGCCCACTTTACGATCCCAATGGGATCACGCGGGTGGCCCGTTCCGACGTTGGCGATGCTCACCGCCTGTCGTTAAGTGACGCGCTTTCTATAAGTGGGAATCACCTGAGTCAAGGTGAAACACAGCAAGCGAAGAGCTTCTCGCGCTTAAAGAATTGGCTCGTTCGGCGCCCTCGCCGCCTCCGTGATGTAGGTTCCCGCGCCGCGATCCGCTAGCCCCAGACCCTATTTGTACCCGGATACAATATACTTTTATGGCGCGCGCTAAGGTTTTCTTTCCTGTTCCTGCGGCAGGGTGCCGCGCCGGGCGGAGAAATACCCATGCTGTATACCGATATTGCGATCATCGGCGGGGGTATGGCCGGCTCCGCCGCCGCCGCAATGCTGGGTCGCGCCGGCGTCCAGACCATCTTCATCGACCCCCACACCGAGTATCCGCCGGACTTCCGGGTCGAGAAAATCAGCGGTGACGTCCAACTCGAGCGCTTCCGGCGGACCGGAATCGCAGAATCAGTGCTGCGCCGTACGACATTTTGCGGCGAGAACTGGATCGCGCGATTCGGCCACCTGCTCGACAAGGCGCCGAGCCAGCAGTTCGGCTTCCGCTACGAGGCCTTCGTCAACGCGATCCGCGCGGAAATCCCCGACACGGTCGAGCGGGTCTGCGCCAAGGCGCTATCGATCGCGACGAGCCCTGACCGGCAGAAGATCACGCTTTCCAATAACGAAGTCGTCTCCGCCCGCCTCGTCGTGCTCGCCAATGGATTGAACGTCGGCCTGCGCCACCAGCTCGGCATCGAACGCGAGATCATCAGCGCCTGCCATTCAATCTCGGTCGGATTCGACGTCGTGCCGCTCGGGCGAACCGCATTTGATTTTCCCGCGATGACGTATTTCTCCGAGCGGCCCGGCGACCGCATCCCCTACATCACGCTGTTTCCGATCGGCACGCGGATGCGGGCAAACCTGTTCGTCTACCGCGCCTTCGACGATCCTTGGCTGCGCGATCTGCGGCGGGCACCGGTCGCGACCCTGAACGCCGCCCTGCCGCGCCTCTCGCGCATCACCGGCGCCTTCGATATCGCGAGCGAGATCAAGATTCGTCCCGTCGATCTTTATGTGCATCGGGCCTGCCGCCAGGCCGGCATCGTGTTGATCGGCGACGCCTTCGCGACCTCCTGCCCTGTCGCCGGCACCGGCAGCGACAAGGTGTTCACCGACGTTGAACGGCTCTGCGGAGTGCACATCCCGGCCTGGCTTGCGACCGAGGGCATGGACGAGGACAAGATCGCTGCCTTCTACGACGACCCGATCAAGCGGGCCTGCGATGCCTGGTCGGCCGCCAAGGCATTCGACTTCCGTGAAGTGTCGCTCGCAACGAGCCCCTACTGGAGAGCGCAGCGCTGGGCGCGCTTCGTGGCCTGGTTTGCCCAAGGTGCGGTCCGCCGGGCGGCGCGACTGGTCCACCTCGAGCCGAACATCCTCGGTCACTCCTCGTCGTCATCCTCCTCGTCGTCCTCGTCTTCATCATCATCGTCGTCGCTGTCGTCGTCATCGACCTGAGCCGCGCCGCCATGCGGCTGGTGGATCTGGTCGTCCCACAGCTTGCGATAGGTACCGTTCTTGGCGAGCAGCTCGGCATGCGAGCCGCGCTCGATGGCGCGGCCGCCTGAAATCACGATGATCTCGTCCATCTCGACGACAGAGGTCAGACGGTGGGTCGACCAGATCATGGTGCGGCCCTTGGCGACCTTGAGCAGCGTGCGGTTGATCGCAGCCTCAGTCGTCTGGTCGAGCGCCGAGGTCGCCTCGTCGAGCAGCAGCACCGATGGATTGCGTATGATGGCGCGTGCGATCGCGAGGCGCTGGCGCTGGCCGCCCGACAGCGTATCGCCGCGTTCGCCGACCGGCGTGTCGTATTTCTGCGGCAGGCTCATGATATAGCGGTGGATCTCGGCCTTCTTGGCGGCCTCCGCCACCTCCTCGTCGGTGGCGCCCTCCTTGCCGAGCCGGATGTTCTCGCGGATCGACATGTTGAACAGCATGTTCTCCTGGAACACCACGGCCATGCTCCGGCGCAGCGAATCCAGCGTCACTTTCCGCACATCGACGCCGTCGATGGTGACGCGACCTTCGTCGGGAACGTAGAGGCGCAGGACCAGATTGAGCAGCGTGCTCTTGCCGGAGCCGCTGGGCCCGACGATCGCGATGCTCTTGCCGACCTTGAGCTTGAGGCTGAGATTGTCCAGCACCGGCGTCTGGCTGCCTTCGTACTGGAAGGTGACATGGTCGAAAGTGATATCGTTGGTGATGCGCGGCAGATCCGGCGCGCCGGGACGATCGGCGCCGCGCGTCGGTTCGTCCAGCAGCTCCTGGATATGGCGCACGGCAGCGGCCGAGGAGATCGACACCGGGATGAAGTGCATCACATGGGCGATGTTGTAGGAGACCTCCCAGAACGCGCTCTCGAAGGTGACGAAGATGCCGATGGTGATCTGCCCCTTGGTCGCAAGATACGCACCGATCGCGAGCACCACGAGGTGCAGGAGCAGGACCGAGATCGTGACCGTCCGCTCCACCATGGTCGACAGGAATGCGGCTGACGCGATCCTGTTGCGGGTCTCGTCGTTGCGGAAGGCGAAGAAGCCGAACATCTTGCGCTGCAGGCTGAACGCCTTGATCACGGCCTGCGCCGCCACGTTCTCCTGCACCATGCCGAGCAGCCCGCTTTCGTTGAGCTTCTGCTCGTAATTTGCCTGCACCGCCTTCGGCGTGAGGATGCGCGGTCCGATCAGCGTGATCGGAAACACCAGCAGCGCGACCACGGCGAGCTGCCAGTTCAGGAACAGCAACAGGATGATGCCGGCTATCAGCTCCATGAACGGCAGTGCAGCGCTGTTGACAAATGTCTTGACCGAGCCTTCGAAGGCCGAGAGATCGACGGAGAAGCGTGACAGGATCTCGCCGCGCTTGGTGCGACCGAAATAGGCCGCCGGCAGGCTCTGCACGTGCTCGAACAGCCGCTTGCGCACGTCGGAGATGATGCAGGCTGCCAGCCGCGCGTCCCAGCGCTCGTACCAGACTGCGACGATCGAGGTGAAGATGCCGGCGACCGCGAGCACGCCGAGGATCTTGTAGAGAGCCTGAAAGTCCTCCTCGCCGAGCGCGTCGTCGATCAGGAACTTCAGGCTGAGCGGCATGATGACGTTGAAGAGCGTCTCGATCAGCACGCCGAACGATACGAAGGCCAGGATCCGCTTGTAGTTGGAGAGGTAGGGCTTGACGAAGCCCAGGATGGTTGCGAGCGCGCCGGCGGCTTCGCGCGCCGTGAAGACAACGAGGTCCTCGTCCTCATCGTCGTCATCGAGCTCCGGAAGCTCGTCGTCCTCCTCCTCGTCATCCTCATCGTCTTCCAGGTCCGGCTTGACGGCGGATGCGAGCTTGTCCTCAAGCTCGGTCGCTTCTTCCGCGGCGAGCTTCTGTTTGTCGGGCGAGAGAGGCCTGGATGCCATGAAACCAACCGATGCTGACGGCCGGCATGACCGCAGAAAATCAGGAAAACAGCGGAGAACCGCTATTGCACCGATTCTATGCGATCAGGATCAATTCGGCAAAGCAATTGGCGAATTCGCGAGGCAGCTATTCGTCGTCCTCGACCTTGTCGAAGAAGGAATAGCGCAAGCTGTCGGCGTCGGCGTACCACTGCCCCGGCCCCTTGTTGGCGGCGAGCGTCGCCGCCCACAGCGCATCGGTGCAGTCGTTGCGGTGCATCGACAGGTCGAACCCGTTGCCGAAGAACAATTCCGACCATTCCCACCAGGTGCCGAGCTTCTTGACCCCGCGCAGGAGGTCGTAGCGATCAATCAGGCCAGGCGCCATGTCGGAGGTGATCGAGCCGAACACCAGGCCCGTCTTGACCACGCGGTTCAATTCGCGGATCGCGCGGACGACCTGCTTCTCGGAGAGGTGGCAAAGGCTGGTCTCGAATACGAAATCGAACGCGCCGTCCTTGAACGGCATGTCAGCGATCGAACCGAGCTTGTTGTATTTCTTGAGCGCCTTCGGCGTCCTGGCATGGATGGTGCGGTTGTTCTCGATGCCGAAGGCGTCGATCCCGCGCTCGCGCAGCGCGCCGACGAGCTCGCCGCTGGCAGAGCCCGCCACCAACAGCTTGGCACCCTTCGCCTTGCCCCAGACGATGCCGATGAGTTTCATCAGATAGTCGGGGTCGGTGAACTGGCGCCACGCTTCGCCATAGGGACCCTGACCGCGATAGTTGTCGAAATAGTCGCGGTCGATCTTGTCGGACAGCGGTGTCTCGCTCTGGCTGCGCGCGCGACGCAGGCGCATCATCTCGGTCAGGATGATGTCGGTCGCAGCGTCCGAGGAGTCGAGCAGACCGTTCAGCGTCGAATCGAACAGATAGTCGCCGACCACGACGATGCCGGGATGCTCCTTCGGCTCGGGCCGGTGATTGGTCATGACATCGCGCACGGGCAAGCCGCCCGGCAACGCGTTCACCGAAGACAGCCAGCGGTGGATCTTGCCCTCCATGAAATGCGCACGCGCATCGCCGAGCGAGGCGGGCAGCGATTTCAGCGCGGCATCGATCAGCTCCTGGTCGGAGAGATTGGCGAAGGCCAGCGCATCAGAGCCCGGAATGAGCCAGTTCAACACGCCGTGCTTGCCGACGTCGTGGCGGGCGCCCTCGTTGTAGACGCAGCAACCGCCGAAGGCTTCCGACATGAACCAGGCGCCGGGGATCTTGTCGCCCCAGAACGGGGCGTCGAACAGGATCGAGACGCGCAGGTAATGCGCGGGACGGTCGAAATAGGAGACGTGCTTGACCATCGACTTGCGGAGCTGCTCGCCTTCCCAGCCAAGCGTGGCGAGCCAGGAATGCGGCAGGCAGACCAGCACGAGGTCGAAGTCGCGCGTCTCCGGCCCCTTGCCGTTCATCATCTTGAGCTGGTAGCGCCCCGTCGGCGCCTTGCCGACGGCGAGCACGCGATGATTGAGCTGGATGTCGGCGTTGACCTCCGACTGGAGACACTCGACGAGCTGCTCGTTGCCGTTCTGGATCGAGTAGAGGCCGATATAGCCATCGACATCCATCAGGTAGTTCTTGAGCGCATTGAGCCCGTTGGTGTTGTGGCTCTCCGTCGCGATGTCGGAGCGCGCCATCACCTTGAAGAATCGCTTGGCGGTCGCGTCATCGACCTCCTCGTCGAGCACCTGCTCGGCCGTCTTGTAGGCCCAGGGATGCTCGTTGTCGTGCGCGCCGACGCCTTCGTAATATTCGATCGGCGACATCATGTCGGAGCAGCGCTTGCGGAACGCTTCGATGGCAGCCGCGGTCTTGGCGCCGTATTTGCGGCGCACGCCGGGTACGTCGTTCAGGAGCTCGCCGCCGAACTGGACCTGCTCGGCGTCCATGGGAATGGTCTGAAGCCCGAAATGCTGGATCAGTTCCCGCAATGGATCCGGTCCGGTCATCGAGTAATCGTAGATCTCGGCAACGCCCGCCTCGTACATCGCAGGCGCCGAATCGAACTTCCGCGTGACGATCTTGCCGCCGAGCCGGTCGGACGCCTCATAGATGGTGATGCGGCAGAGATCGCCGAGTTTGCGCTTCAAATACCAGGCGCTCATCAGCCCGCCGGGGCCGCCGCCTACGATTGCGAGGTCAAGCATGTCAGGTCCGTGGTCTCCGGCCGCCCCCCGTGTCGGGACCACCGGTCTAAGCTCTCTTAACAGAAGCGCTTTTTTGGCTGAAGGAAAGATGAACAAACGACGTCCCTGCACCGCAGCAAGGAAACAAAGCAGCAAAAAGGCCGGCAAAAGCCGGCCTTTTCATTGTCCTCGGGAATCGTACGGATGAACCATGTTTCGGCCCGGGCCGGGCTCCCCGGCGGCCCGGCTAGCCCGTGGGTGGGACGGGCCAATCGAGCCGCCTCCGGCTATTTCAGGATGAACCTCGTCAGCAGCACGGCCAGTTCGCTTTGCCTGGAAACCCCGACCTTGGAAAACACCCGCTTCAGGATCGTCCGCGCCGTTTCCTCAGCAATACCTAGCCGTTCAGCCGCTTCACGGGGCGAAAGGCCCGCACCGACCAGCGAGGCCACCCGGGCCTCCCCCATGGTCAGGCCCAAAACATCCCTGATCAAGGCAGGCTCGGTCGGACGATCATTGTCGGGATCAATCAGAAGCACGATGGCCCGGGCCTGGGTCAGAAAGTTCGTGACCGCACATTGTCCGGCCGGGATCGGGAGAACATAGAGCGTCAGCGGGCGAATTGAACACTTGCGATGGACTAGTATCGGCCGGTGCTTCGCCAACCAATCGTCTCTCCAATAATCCGCGAGGCTAGCCAATCTCCCCGGCCCCTGCAGGCTGATCGGCGAAGCCCCCACGACCAGCTTGTCGCCGGCGAGATTGAGACCATCGCCCAACCTCGCCTGGGCAGCGGGATTCGAGAACAACACGCGCGCCAGCGAATCGAGGATAAAAACCCCGATGCCTACGCGTTCAAGGGCCGTACCAAGCTCCACCCTGCCAAGCTCTGCATCCATAAGGCGGATGCTCAGGCGAAGCGAGCGCTCGATATGGGGACCGAATCTGGTCAGCAACGCCAGCTCTTCGTCGGTGAATTCCGGCTTGCCGGCTTCACGCTGCACAACGACGCCCACCTCCACGCGGGGATCGGGCGATACCATTGCTGCGGCGAAATATTTCAGACCGTACTTTGCGAGCAAGCCAACGTAGAGTGGATCTGTCTCGACCTCTGCCGGCGACACGAGGTGCCGATCGGTGACCGCGTCGCCGCTGAAAAAGTAGCCTCGCTCTCGTGAGCGAATAGCGCGGATATCACGGAGTCCCCAGTTCTGCCGATATTCCTCGCAGAGCGCCTGCATGGAATCGGAGCCCAGGGCACTGAAGCTGCCATCGTCCTTGCTGTAGACCATCGTGGCGCCGCGATCGCCAAAGCAATCGGCAAGGGCCTGCAACGCCTGCGGCCAGTGTACAGGCTCCGATGCGGATTGATAGATCGCCTCGATTGCATGCTCAAAACACTCAGAAGTAAGGTTCAAGCAGCCCCGCCCAATCGACAAAGTATCAAAATCGTCCGGACGCTGCCAAATCGCGCCAAACCAACCAATCGAAATCGTATGTTTGGCACGGGGGCCGTGGCAAGTGCTTTGTCGACGGCCGCTAGCCGGAGCAGACGCACCCTCGTCCACCGGGAGCCGGGCAAACAGGCCTTCGGGCCGCGCTGCGCAAGCACGGAGCCTGCCGGTCACGATTGACGGCGAGACTGGTCCTCCGACCAGCTGGCCATAGCGAAGTCCGATCTTTGCTTCTCAGACGGCGCCGGCCCAGCCGCGAACGCTCGTCTCGCCTGAATAAGAGCTTCTGCAAGAACCGACTGGGCAAATCTGCAATGTTCGGCGGTGTGGTCCGCCATCACCTGCAGGCGGAAGCGCGCCGCGCCCCTGGCAACCGCGGGATACTCCACGAGATTGGCCGCAAGTCCGCGCTCGCCCAGATGCCGCGCGGTCAGACGCGCCTGGGCTTCGTCCCCGACGACGACCGGTACGATCGGCGACGGTGCTCCCAAACACTTCAAATCAGCGGCCGATAGGATCGAGCGCAATAGGACAATCCGGTCGAGAAGGGCCCGGCGGCGCTTTTGTCCTTCCGGAGATCGAATAATCTCCAGCGCCTCGTGGACCACGGCACATTGAACCGGGGAAAGGGCATTCGAGAAGATGTGAGGTCCGGCGAAGACCTTGAGATATTCGAACGTGCTTTCACTGTTTGTTGCAACGAAGCCGCCATTTGACGCAAACGTCTTGGAGAAGCTGCCCATCACGATGTCTATCTCGCCCATGAGCCGCTGCGCCGCCAGATGTCCTCCTCCGCCGGGTCCCAGACAACCGAGATCGTGCGCACAGTCGACCATCAGCGTGGCGCGGAATTCGCGACACAATCGCTGAACAGCGCCGATGTCCGGCGTGTCGGAATTCATCGAAAACAGACTTTCAGTAACGACCAAGATTCCACCATTGGCATCCCTGCTCCTGATCTTGTGCAGAATTCGCTTGAGGCTCTCCGTTTTGAGATGGCCAAAAACATGAACATTCGGAGTCGAGCAATGCGCCCCCTCCTGAAGACACGCGTGCGACAATCCATCGAGAACGACATGATCACTCGGCCTCACGAGCGCACGGAGCACCCCGAAACCCGCTGCCCAGCCGGTCGGAAATAGCAGGACTCGATCATATTCGAGAAACTCGCAAAGCGCCTTTTCGAGCCGCACCGCGGCCTCAGTACGCCCCATCAACGCCGCCGATCCGGCGCTGTGCACACCATACTCGTTGATCGCAGCATGAGCGGCTGCTCGGATGCCCGGATGATTGGAGAGCGCGAGATAGTCCTGGGACGCAAAGTTGACGGTCTCTCGCCGATTAATCCCGTTGGTCCCCATGATCTCGCACTCGGGTCCGGGCTGCGCACGAGTCGCTCTGAAGTAGGGCCAAAGCTGCTTCTTGGCGCGCCCACTGACCCAGGCAAGGTACGCTCCGGTTCGCCGAAGCAGGTCGTGGCCTTCGAGCTCCCGAAACTCGGCAATACTTCCGGTCAAGCTCGATGCCATCGCCGACGAGTCTGGATGAGATTCCATGAGAGGCCTCCCCTCAATAGGCCGACGACCGACATGAAAGCGGCCGGCCTCGGCCCATCGGGCATCGATTCAGGTGTGAAAGTCATTCCGGCTGCACCGGGCGTTCCGCTCGACGACCGCGGTGCATTTCCCGGCTTCATCCGCCACATTCGTCATCCAGATTCGAACCAAAGACTCCGCATGCCGATGCTCCCGCTTGAAGTCGATGACGAATCCCGGGAAGTGGCCAGCCGCGAGCGCTGGTGAACTTTCAAACGTGAAGCGTTCCGGCGTCGTCTTTCCGCAGATGGGAAAACCAGATTGGCGGAAGAACCGGTTGAGCGGGCTCAAGCCACCCGCGAAGCTGCGCTTGTGGCCCCTGGCGTCGCCGAGCGCGAAGAGTGCGATCTGTCGGCTTCGGCTGATAGCGGTTGCCACCTCATGGGAATGCTTGTCCCAAAGGTAGTGCCAATTGCCCTGGCCGTAGGTGGGCGTTCCCAGAAACGCCAGGCTGTATCGCTTGCCGTAGATGCGAGGCGCCCAGTCATCCCATTCCGCGAGGTCGACCAGATCGACTTCGATCGCGGAACACCCTGCGATGAGATGCGCCACGGACCGCGTAGAACCTGAAGTCGATGCATAGATGACGCAAGCGCGCCTCGCTGAAGAACCTGCGTGAAACTCAGGCATCCAGCGCTTCCGCTGTATTGCCGGTGTCGGCGAATGGCTTAGTCCCGGTCACCGACGCGATAGCTCCACGCTCGAGAGCCGCCGCCAAACGGGCACCGCCGAACTCGTTGTCGCCATAGAACTGGCGGGCAATGGGCTCCAGCGGACTGCCAACCGCCTTGAACCGGGAAATCTGGTCGGCCGGGCAGCACAACGGTCGAACCGAGCCGTATTCCCGGTGAAAAACCCAGCCGCGATAATCGAGGTAACCGAACCGACAGAAGAACTGGATCAAAGGCTTGTTGCAGTCGAGGAAATCGATCTTGCATCCATTGCCGTAGTGAAAGTGTCTTGCGTAATGCAGGATGAGCTTGATGGGATGAATCGACTTCTGAAGCTCCGGCTCGAACATCAATTTCGTCGTCAGCGACATTTCGCTAGCGGCATAGTCGAAGCGATCGTCGACCCCATATAGAGTTCGATAGTAATCCGTGTGGGGATCGGAAAAACGGTTTCCTCTGATCGTTCCGATGATCCTTCCGTCCAGATGGGTCGCATAAATGGTCCCGCTCGCGTCGAGCGGCTCTATGACCGTTTTGCGCACGTGGTCCGCGTATTTCTGCCGGCGCTGCATTTGCTCGACATAGACGCGATATCTGAAGCGATAGACCTCCAGCCGTGCATCATCGTCCGATGCCTCGCGAATCTCGAAGCGTCCGGCCCTCGGCGCACCCGTCATGGAGATCACTCCGCCGCGACTGCCATCCAACAACTGCGAGCTGCTGGGCTTCTCCGGGTCGACACCGAGGTCTTCGACAAATTCTCTCTGCACGACAACACGATCCTTGAAATTCTTCTCTACTGGACAGGAGGCATCGGGACTCACTTTTCGACGGTTGCCCGGCGATACGCCTCGTCCCAAACGGGAAGCGGATAGACGGCATTGAAATAGTCAAAACATCGAAACATTGCCGCGGAGCTCTCCGGATACCGCGTCGCGACGTCGAGGATCAGATGCCTCAAGAACGTCGCATGCCTGGCGTCTTCAGTCGCGTGCTCAATGAGGAAACGCAGCCCTTCGCGAGGGAGCTTTCGCGCCTCAATGACTGGAAGAGCTGCCTGCGTGACCAACGCCGTAAGTTGCTCGAACAAGTACTCCGCACCGAGGTAGCCGAATGGGCTTTCGACCCGAGCCATTCGCCACCAAACTGCGGCAACCGCAAACGTTGCTGGTGACGCTGCGGCAACGACTGCATCCTCCTGATGACCGCCGAGCTTGCCATGATCTTCAAGGGCCCAAAGGCCGTGCTCCGCTTCTTCCGCCTTGTGCGCCGAGAGCATCTGCATCAATTTGACTTCGTTCTTGGGGAGCCGCCCAAACATGTGAAAGCCGGCTTCCGTAGTATGCGACTGATACCAACACACTGACCTGAATATCTCACGAACCAGCGCGAGTATGTGCTCGGCAGGCGTCGAGGGATCGGAAATCATGCGCCAGCCACGCCAGGCTTTTACATTGGCGAAGACTTCATTCACCCGACGGTCCAACTCCTCGAACGTCGCCTGCGCATCGAGGGAATACCCATTGATGGGTTGAGCTGAGATCGTCATGCTGTCACCAACTTGGTGTGAGTGCGGGATTGGCAAACGAGCTTCTCTGCGTAGGTGAGCAGTGGCGAAGCGACTTTTTTGAGATGCGCTAGATCATACGGATTGAGATTGAGGTTATGAATCCGGCCGGCAATCGGATCGCGAATATGGAATCCCGTCTCCCTAAAGCCGAACCGCTCGAAGATTCCAACGAGGTCGCTCCGCGTCCCGATGACACAACAGGTTGCTCCGGCGAGCATTCCAGTTCTGTAGACTTCACAGAAGAGCGGTACGATCACTGCACGCGCGCGAAGCTCGGGCCGCACCACAAAGCGGGAATTTACCACCGCCGTCGAAAGACACGCGATTCGTGCCCCCTCGACCAGAGGCCTCAAATGGAGATCTAGCAGCGCATCTGGTGCCCATGTGACCCGCACTGCCGCCAACAGGCGATCATCCTGCTTGACTTGAAAATTCAAGCTGACGTCATCGACAGGCTCAAGAAGGCATCGACGCACGTGGTCCGCATGGGCATACGCCTTCTGATCGCGCTCGACGTAAAGATCATAACGAAGCCGACCGATAGCCTCGAGTTCGGCGGCGCTTTTCGCCACGCTCACTTGCCCTGCTCGAGGCAGTGCCTGCTTTGGCCAGCGCCTCGCTAATTCTTCCCTTTCATCGGCCCCCTTCAAGATTTGCTCCCCACAGACTTCGATGTAAAAAAGACATCGTCCCCGAGGCATCCGGCAGCAGACACCGCGCGCCCGAGATCACTCCGCCGCGACCGCCATCGACCGTTGAGCAATGGCGCGCCGATAGGCCATGTTCCAGGCGGGCATCGGATAGACGTGATGGAAATACTCGAAGCCGTAGCAAATCGACGCGCGCGATTCCGGATACCGCTCGGCGACATCGCGAATGAGCTGGCCGATCTGTTGCGCATGCTCGATGTCAGCCGTGGCGTGATGATCGATGAACTCAAGCCCCTTCGGGGACAATCCCCTGCGATGAAGGATATGCCTCACTTCCTCTGTCACCAACGGAGTCAAGGCGTCAAAAAGATAAACGGCGCCCAAATAGACGAACGGGTCACGCTTCAGCGCAATGTAATTCCACACGCCGGCGATCGCGAACGAAGACGGGCTCATGCGACGCGATCTGGCAAACTCCTCATTCCCGCCGAAGCCCTTGTAGTCACGAAGGGCCATTTCGTTATGGTCGAACTCCTCGGACTGATGATGCAACATCTCCTCGACCCAAGGAATCGGCATAGATCTCGGCATCTGTCCGATCGCCCAGAGCGCAGCCGCGAGCGAGTCGGGCTGATACATGACTATCTCGAGATAGATCTCCTTCAGTATCGCGATGATCGTTGCGACCGGCGTGGAATCGTCCGCAACGAGACGCCACGGAGCCGATTCCTTGATTTCCGCGAAGGTGTCATCGACCCGGTTCGCAAGATGGGCCAGAACCTGCGAACTGCTCAACGTTTCCGGATCGACACCCAAATCCTCAATATACTCGGCTCGCATGAAATCCCCCTCTGCCTCAGCGATAAGGACGACGATCACAATCGCCCAATGCGCACTTACGTTTGCCGGGTTTACCCGCCGGCTTCAGCCCCCATCTGGGGTATGACGAGCAATACATGTGGCGTGTCCCGAGTGATGGTTCACCGCGTCAAGGTGCCGTCACAAGCGGAGCGCGCTTCAACCGACGTCTCGACGCGACCAGTGGCGACCCGACCGACCTCATGTGGGCGATATCGGCCAGGTCCAGGATCAGAACATCCTGCGGGCCCGCGACCGGGTCATCCAGCTTAGTACCGGACCTGCAATATCCAATGCGCTCAAACAGCGGCACACGGTGCGGGAGGGTCGACAGCACCGAATGCGTGCAACCCGACAGGACGCCGATCTCGTAGGCGCGTCGCAAGATCACGACCAGATTGGCCAGATCCGCCCGTTCGCTCGACGCAACGATGAGTCGGCTGCAGATGATGGTTTTGCCGCAAGCGATATCTGCGGGGAGACTGCCGCGCAGAAGCGAGAGATAGTCGCTCGCAACGACGTCGACAGACCACGACATCCGCAAGGCCACCGATATCGTCGCGCCATTGCCGATAAAGAGATTGAGCGACACCGGATCAATGGGATCAAGCAGCGTTCGGTCGGCTCCCGCCACCGCATAGGGTTGGGCTTGTTCGACCACGAAGCGCTGGTAGCGCAGTCTCCCGATGCATCCGAGTTCTTCGTCAGTGCTGGCGACTCGAACGCTGGAGTGACCGGCCAGAATTGACAGGCCCGGCCAGCGGGCCGAACGTTCGAGGTTGCACGGGACAAGAGACATCTAGCCGCCGGCTGCGACGGCTCTTTCGAGCGCCTCCTCCCAAACTGGCAGCGGCCAGACGCAACGGAAATAGTCGAAACAGCGCGTCATCGCTGTTTCACTGCCCGGATACCGGGTGACGGTATCGAGAATGAGGTGCTTCAGAAACGTCGCGTGTTTGGCGTCCTCGGTCGCGTGCTCGATCACGAACCTGAGCTCGTCGCGCGGCAAGTTTCGGCTCTCGATGATCGGCAATGCGGCCTTGGTCGCGAGCGCGGTCAGTTGCTCATAGAGATATTCCGCGCCGAGATAGCCAAGCGGCTCCTCGTGCTCGGCCATTCGCCACCATACTGCCGCGACGGCAAAGGTCGTCGGGGAAGTCGCGGTCAGATCCTTGGCGCCCAGCTTGGCCATGTCCTCGCGCGCCCATAATCCGTGCTCGGCTTCTTCGGCCTTGTGGCATGCCAGCGACTGCATCAGTCGAACCTCTCCCTTCGGAAAGCGCCCGATCATATGGAACGCTGCTTCGGTAGTATGCGGTTGATACCAGCAAACCGAGCGATAAAGCTCCCTGACGAAGGCAAGGATGGTAGATGGCGGTGTCCGCGGATCACGGATGACCTGCCACCCCTTCCACGCCTCGACGGCTGCAAACACCTCCGAAACGCGATGATCGAGTGCTCGGAAGCTCTGCCACGCCTCTTCCGGATAGCTGGCTTTGCTTGCGACGCTGGATGCACTTTCATAAACGTTCATCACGGCACTCCCAGAAGGCAACGGGGTCTGGCAACGGCTGGCATTGCCCGTGATGCTCGCAGGTAAAGCGCGTCCGCTTCAGCCCCCATCTGGGGTACGGAATGAATCGTTCACGGGGATTTTCGCCGAAAGCATTGCGGGCGCGGCGACGGACCGCATGGTCCGCCGGACTATCTCAGCACCAGCTTTGCCAGCAGGGCCGCAAGCTCGCTTTGCCTGCTGACTCCGACCTTGGCGAATACACGCTTCAACGTCGTGCGTGCGGTCTCTTCAGAAATGCCCAGTTTTTCGGCAGCCTCGCGCGGCGACTGACCGGCACCAACCAGCGCGGCAACGCGCGCTTCACCCAACGTCAAACCGAGAATGTCACGAATGAGCGAAGGATCTGGCGGGCTGTCCACGTCGGGATCGATGGCGAGCACGATAACCCTGGCCTGGGTCAGAAACAGGTTCATAGCGGTTTCAGCCATCGGTATCGGCAGAAAGTAGAGAGTCAGCGGGCGATTGGACGAACGGCGATGGACCAAAATCGGACGTTGCGCGGCAATCACGTCTTCAGATCGGTAATTGACGATGCGCTTCATCGCTTCGGATGCTTGCGAATTCAGCGCCAGCGACTGCACGCTCAATTTGTCGCCGATGATGTCAAGGCCGTCGCCCAGCATCGTTTGCGATGCAGGATTGGAAAAAATCACGCGCCCGAGCGAATCGAGAATGAAAATGCCCATCCCCAGACGGGACAGCGCCGCGCCCAGCCCCATCTTGCTGAGTTCGGCGTCCATGAGGCGTATACCGAGACGCAGGGCTCGTTCGACATGGGGGCCCAGCCGGGCCAACGTATCGAGCTCGGCGTCGGTAAATTCCGTTTTTTTTGGGCTCCGCTGAATGCTGAGAGCGACCTCGACCCAAGGATCAGGCGACACCATAGCTGCTGCGAAATACTTCAAGCCGTGCCGCGTCAGCAAGTCAGTGTAGAACGGATCGCTCAACATCTCCTGGCGTGAGACGACGTCACGGTCGGTAATGACGTCGCGTTTGAAGAAGTAGCCGCGTTCGCGCGACCGAACAGCCCGGATGTCGCGATCACTCCAGAGCCGACCGTATTCGAGACTGACCGAAGTCAACGACGCGGATTCGATGACACCGAAACTGCCGTCATCCTTCCCATAGAGCAGGATCGCGCCGACGTCGCCGAAACAGTCGGCGATCACTTGCAACGCCTGGGTCCAATAGGAGGGTTCGGCGGCGGATCGATAAATGGCCTCGACCGCGCGGACAAATGGCTCTGACATAAAATCGAACAAGAAAATTGACGCGTGCTGGAAAGTTGACCCGAGCGTCCCAACCTTGTCAACGCACCACCCCTCCCTACGCTCAGCAAAAAGGCCGGCTTTCGCCGGCCTTTTCATGATCCTCGGTATTCCTACGGATGAACCATCATTCCGCAGGCGGCAACGCCACCGGCTCCGCTTCCGGCGCCGGCGAGACGACCGAGGTCTGCTTCTCGCGCTCGTCGAGGATCAGCTTGTCGCGCTTCATGGCAACTTCGCGGATCTTGGCCATGGAGGCGCCGGTGCCCGCCGGGATCAGCCGGCCGACGATGACGTTCTCCTTGAGGCCCTCGAGCGGGTCGACCTTGCCGTTGACCGCCGCCTCCGTGAGGACGCGGGTGGTCTCCTGGAACGAGGCCGCCGAGAAGAACGAGCGTGTCTGGAGGCTCGCCTTGGTGATGCCGAGCAGAACCGGCGTTCCCGTGGCGGGCTTCTTACCCTCTTCCTTCGCCTTCTCGTTGAGCGCGTCGAACTCGATCTTGTCGACCTGCTCGCCGGAGATCATGTCGGTCTCGCCCTGGTCGGTGATTTCCACCTTCTGGAGCATCTGACGGACGATCACCTCGATGTGCTTGTCGTTGATGAGCACGCCCTGGAGCCGGTAGACCTCCTGGATCTCGTTGACCAGATAGGCCGCGAGCTCCTCGATGCCCTTGACCGCCAGGATGTCGTGCGGCGCCGGGTTGCCTTCCACGATGAAGTCGCCCTTTTCGACGACGTCGCCGTCCTGAAGGTGAATGTGCTTGCCCTTCGGGATCAGGTACTCGCGCGGCTCGTCGGTCTTGTCCACCGGCTCGATCGAGATGCGACGCTTGTTCTTGTAGTCACGTCCGAACCGGATGGTGCCCGCGATTTCGGCGATGATCGCCGCATCCTTCGGACGCCGTGCCTCGAACAGTTCCGCCACCCGCGGCAGACCGCCGGTGATGTCACGCGTCTTGGCGCTTTCGGTCGAGACACGGGCGAGGATATCACCCGGCGCGACCTTGGCTCCGATATCGACCGAGAGAATGGCGTCGACCGACAGCATGTAGCGGGCATCGCCGCCGCGGGCGAGCTTGAGCACCTTGCCATCCTTGCCCTTGATCACGATGGCCGGACGCAGGTCCGAACCGCCACGCGTCGATCGCCAGTCGATGACCACACGCTTGGCGATACCGGTGGCTTCGTCCAGCGTTTCCGAGATCGACTGCCCTTCGACCAGATCCTCGAAGCCGATGGTGCCTTCCACCTCGGTGAGGAGCGGACGGGTGTAGGGATCCCACTCGACGATGCGCTGGCCACGCTTGACGTTGTCGCCCTCATCGACGTGCAGGCGCGAGCCGTACTGAATACGGTGCGTCGCACGCTCGGTGCCGTCGCCATCGACGATCGCCACCACCATGTTGCGGACCATTGCGATCAGGTGACCTTCGCTGTTGCGGGCGATGGCCTTGTTCCTGATCACGATCTTGCCGTCGAAGTTGGATTCGACGAACGACTGCTCGTTGAGCTGCGCCGCACCACCGATGTGGAAGGTGCGCATGGTGAGCTGGGTGCCCGGCTCGCCGATCGACTGCGCCGCGATGACGCCGACCGCTTCGCCGTGGTTGACCGGCGTGCCGCGGGCGAGGTCGCGGCCGTAGCACTTGCCGCAGATGCCGTTGACGAGTTCGCAGGTCAATGCCGAGCGGATCTTCACCTCCTGCACACCACCCTGCTGGATGGCATCCAGATGGCTCTCTTCCATCAGCGTACCGCGCTTGATGATCACCTTGCCCGAGCCGTCACGCACGTCTTCGCAGGCCACGCGGCCCAGGATGCGCGAGCCGAGCGAAGCGACCACGGTGCCGGCATCGACGATGGCGCGCATCTTGATGCCGAGCTTGGTGCCGCAGTCGTCCTGCGTGATGATGCAGTCCTGCGCGACGTCGACCAGACGGCGGGTCAGGTAGCCGGAGTTCGCGGTCTTCAACGCGGTGTCCGCGAGGCCCTTGCGGGCGCCGTGCGTCGAGTTGAAGTACTCGAGCACCGAGAGGCCTTCCTTGAAGTTCGAGATGATCGGCGTCTCGATGATCTCGCCCGACGGCTTGGCCATCAGGCCGCGCATGCCGGCGAGCTGGCGCATCTGGGCCGGCGAGCCACGCGCACCGGAGTGGGCCATCATGTAGATCGAGTTGATGTCGGCGTCTGCTCCGCTGGCCGTCTTCTTGGTCGCAGAGATCTCCTTCATCATCGCCTTGGCGATTTCTTCGGTCGCCTTCGACCAGGCGTCGACGACCTTGTTGTACTTCTCGCCATGGGTGATCAGACCGTCATTGTACTGCTGCTCGAAATCCTTCGCCAGCGTACGGGTGGTGTCGACGATCTTCCACTTGCCGTGCGGCACGACCATGTCGTCCTTGCCGAACGAGATGCCGGCCTTGAACGCGTTGTAGAAGCCGAGCGCCATGATGCGGTCGCAGAAGATCACCGTCTCCTTCTGGCCGCAGTGGCGGTAGACCTGGTCGATGACGCCGGAGATCTCGCGCTTGGTCATCAGCTTGTTGATGATGTCGTACGAGATCTTCGAGCTCTTCGGCAGCACGTTGCCGAGCATGATGCGGCCGGGCGTGGTCTCGATCCAGCGGCGGGCCGGCTTGCCGTCCTCGCCGACGCCTTCCCACCGGTACTTGATCTTGGTGTGGAGGTGGATGACCTTCGAATGCAGCGCGTGCTCGAGCTCGGCCATCTCGCCGAACACCTTGCCCTCGCCGGGCATGCCTTCGCGCAGGATCGAGAGATAGTAGAGTCCGAGCACGATGTCCTGCGACGGCACGATGATCGGCTGGCCGTTCGCCGGATGCAGGATGTTGTTGGTCGACATCATCAGGACGCGCGCTTCGAGCTGCGCTTCCAGCGACAGCGGAACGTGCACGGCCATCTGGTCGCCGTCGAAGTCGGCGTTGAACGCGGCGCAGACCAGCGGGTGGAGCTGGATCGCCTTGCCCTCGATCAGCACGGGCTCGAACGCCTGAATGCCGAGGCGGTGCAGCGTCGGCGCGCGGTTGAGCAGCACCGGATGCTCGCGGATCACCTCGTCCAGGATGTCCCAGACCTCGGGCCGCTCCTTCTCGACCAGCTTCTTCGCCTGCTTGACGGTGGTGGACAGGCCCTTGGCGTCAAGCCGCGAATAGATGAACGGCTTGAACAGCTCGAGCGCCATCTTCTTCGGCAGACCGCACTGATGCAGGCGCAGCTCGGGACCGACCACGATCACCGAACGGCCCGAATAGTCGACGCGCTTGCCGAGCAGGTTCTGGCGGAAGCGGCCCTGCTTGCCCTTGAGCATGTCGGCGAGCGACTTCAGCGGACGCTTGTTGGCGCCGGTGATGACGCGGCCGCGGCGGCCGTTGTCGAACAGCGCGTCGACGGCCTCCTGAAGCATGCGCTTCTCGTTGCGGATGATGATATCAGGCGCGCGCAGCTCCATCAGCCGCTTCAAACGGTTGTTGCGGTTGATGACGCGGCGGTAGAGGTCGTTGAGGTCCGAGGTCGCGAAGCGGCCGCCGTCGAGCGGCACCAGCGGACGCAGATCCGGAGGGATCACCGGAACGACGGTGAGGATCATCCATTCCGGCTTGTTGCCGGAGTGACGGAACGCCTCCACGATCTTCAGGCGCTTGGCGAGCTTCTTGTGCTTGATGTCGGAGTCGGTCTCCTGCATCTCGGCACGCAAGCTGACCTCGAGCTTCTCGAGCTCCATGCCCTTGAGCAGTTCGCGGATCGCCTCGGCGCCGATCATGGCGGTGAAGGAATCCTGGCCGTACTCGTCCTGCGCCTTCAGATACTCGTCTTCCGACAGCAGCTGACGGTCCTTCAGCGCGGTGAGGCCCGGCTCCAGCACGACGTAGTATTCGAAGTAGAGGATCCGCTCGAGATCCTTCAGCGTCATGTCCAGCAGGAGGCCGATGCGCGAGGGCAGCGACTTCAGGAACCAGATGTGGGCGACGGGCGCTGCGAGCTCGATGTGACCCATGCGCTCGCGCCGGACGCGCGACAGCGTGACCTCGACCGAGCACTTCTCGCAGATGATGCCCTTGTACTTCATGCGCTTGTACTTGCCGCACAAGCACTCGTAATCCTTGATCGGCCCGAAAATGCGCGCGCAGAACAGGCCGTCGCGCTCGGGCTTGAAGGTCCGGTAGTTGATGGTCTCCGGCTTCTTGATCTCGCCGTAGGACCAGGACAGAATCTTCTCTGGAGACGCGATCGAGATCCGGATCTGGTCGAAGACCTGAGCCGGCGTCGTCGGGTTAAAAAGATTCATAATCTCTTGGTTCATCGTCTTCTCCTCGCGTGCCGGTCGAGGCCGGCAGCAAATTCGAAAATCTTAACTCGCGGAGCGCCCTGCCCTCACCGCGCGGGACAAGGCGCCGATGCCCGGCCTCTTCGGCCGGGCATGAAGAGTCGCGTTACTCGGCCGCCTCGGAGGTCGGCGCCGGTCCCATCTTGGAATTGTGCAGGTCGACGTTGAGGCCGAGCGAGCGCATTTCCTTGACCAGGACGTTGAAGGACTCCGGAATACCGGCCTCGAACGTGTCGTCGCCGCGCACGATCGCCTCGTACACCTTGGTACGGCCGGCGACGTCGTCCGACTTCACGGTCAGCATTTCCTGGAGCGTGTAGGCCGCGCCGTAAGCTTCGAGCGCCCACACCTCCATTTCGCCGAAGCGCTGACCGCCAAACTGCGCCTTGCCGCCCAGCGGCTGCTGGGTAACGAGCGAGTACGGACCGATCGAACGCGCGTGGATCTTGTCGTCGACGAGGTGGTGCAGCTTGAGCATGTAGATGTAGCCGACCGTCACCTTGCGATCGAAGGGATCGCCGGTACGGCCATCATAGACGGTCGACTGGCCCGAAGCGTCGAGACCGGCGAGCTTAAGCATCTCCTCGATGTCGGCTTCCTTGGCGCCGTCGAACACCGGCGTCGCGATCGGCACGCCGTGGCTCAGGTTGCGGCCGAGTTCGATCAGCTCATTGTCGTTGAGCGTCTTGATCGTCTCGTCCTCGCCGTAGATCTTCTTCAGCGTCTCCTTCAGCGGCTTCATGTCCTGCTTCGACAGATAGGCATCGACCGTCTGGCCGATGCGCTTGCCGAGGCCGGCGCAAGCCCAGCCGAGATGCGTCTCGAGGATCTGCCCGACGTTCATGCGCGAGGGCACGCCGAGCGGATTGAGCACGATGTCGGCATGGGTACCGTCCTCGAGGAACGGCATGTCCTCGATCGGCACGATCTTCGACACCACGCCCTTGTTGCCGTGGCGGCCGGCCATCTTGTCGCCGGGCTGGATCTTGCGCTTCACCGCGACGAAGACCTTGACCATCTTCATCACGCCGGGCGGCAATTCGTCACCGCGCTGCAGCTTCTCGACCTTGTCGAGGAAGCGCTGTTCAAGCCCCTTCTTCGACTCGTCGTACTGCTTCCGCATGGCCTCGATCTCGGCCATCAGCTTGTCGTTCGGCGAAGCGAACAGCCACCACTGCGACTTCGGGTACTCCTCGAGCACCGCACGGGTGATCTTGGTGTCCTTCTTGAAGCCCTTCGGACCGGCAATGCCCTGCCGCCCCTCGAGGAGCTCGGCAAGACGGTTGTAGACGTTGCGGTCGAGGATCGCCTGCTCGTCGTCGCGGTCCTTGGCGAGACGCTCGATCTCTTCCCGCTCGATCGCCAGTGCACGCTCGTCCTTGTCGACGCCATGGCGGTTGAACACGCGCACTTCAACGATCGTGCCCTGCACACCCGGGGGCACGCGGAGCGAGGTATCGCGGACGTCCGACGCCTTCTCGCCGAAGATGGCGCGCAGGAGCTTTTCTTCCGGCGTCATCGGGCTCTCGCCCTTCGGCGTGATCTTGCCGACCAGGATGTCGCCGGCGCGCACTTCCGCACCGATGTAGACGATACCGGCTTCGTCGAGGTTCTTCAGCGCTTCTTCCGAGACGTTCGGAATGTCGCGGGTGATTTCCTCGGGACCGAGCTTGGTGTCGCGGGCCATCACCTCGAATTCCTCGATATGAATCGAGGTAAACACGTCGTCCTTCACGATCCGCTCGGAGAGCAGGATCGAGTCTTCGAAGTTGTAGCCGTTCCACGGCATGAACGCGACCAGCACGTTGCGGCCCAGCGCGAGCTCGCCGAGATCGGTCGACGGACCGTCAGCGATGATGTCGCCCTTCTTGACGATGTCGCCGACCTTCACCAGCGGACGCTGGTTGATGCAGGTCGACTGGTTGGAGCGCTGGTACTTCATCAGACGGTAGATATCGACGCCCGACTTGGTCGGATCGAGATCTTCCGTCGCGCGGATGACGACGCGGGTCGCGTCGATCTGGTCGATCACGCCCGAGCGGCGCGCCGCGATCGCAGCACCCGAGTCACGCGCAACCACGCCTTCCATGCCGGTGCCGACGAACGGCGCCTCGGCACGAACCAGCGGCACCGCCTGGCGCTGCATGTTCGAACCCATCAGCGCGCGGTTGGCGTCGTCGTTCTCGAGGAACGGGATCAGGGCCGCGGCGACCGAAACGAGCTGCTTCGGCGACACGTCCATGTAGTCGACCTTGTCCGGCGTCACCGGCAGAACTTCGCCGGCGTGACGGCAGACCACGAGGTCCTCGGTGAAGCGGCCCTTGGCGTCGAGCGGCACGTTGGCCTGCGCGACCGTGTAGCGGCCCTCCTCCATCGCCGAGAGGTACACGACCTCGTCGGTGACACGACCGTCCTTCACCTTGCGATAAGGCGTCTCGACGAAGCCGTACTTGTTGACGCGCGCGAAGGTCGCGAGCGAGTTGATCAGGCCGATGTTCGGACCTTCCGGCGTCTCGATCGGGCAGATGCGGCCGTAATGCGTCGGATGCACGTCGCGCACCTCGAAGCCGGCGCGCTCGCGGGTCAGACCGCCCGGTCCAAGCGCCGAGAGACGGCGCTTGTGGGTGATCTCCGACAGCGGGTTGGTCTGGTCCATGAACTGCGAGAGCTGCGAGGAGCCGAAGAACTCGCGCACGGCGGCGGCCGCCGGCTTGGCGTTGATCAGGTCCTGCGGCATGACCGTGTCGATGTCGACCGAGGACATGCGCTCCTTGATCGCGCGCTCCATGCGGAGCAGACCGATGCGGTACTGGTTCTCCATGAGCTCGCCGACCGAGCGCACACGGCGGTTGCCGAGGTGGTCGATGTCGTCGATCTCGCCCTTGCCGTCGCGCAGGTCCACCAGCGTCTTGATGACGGAGAGGATGTCTTCCTTGCGCAGCGTGCGCTGGGTGTCGGGCGCATCGAGGTCGAGACGCATGTTCATCTTGACACGGCCGACCGCCGAGAGGTCGTAGCGCTCGGCGTCGAAGAACAACGACTGGAACATGGCCTGCGCCGAATCCAGCGTCGGCGGCTCACCCGGACGCATCACGCGGTAGATGTCGAACAGCGCGTCCTCGCGCGTCATGTTCTTGTCGGCCGAAAGCGTGTTGCGGATGTAGGCGCCAACATTGACGTGGTCGATGTCGAGCAGCGGCAACTCCTTGTAGCCCTGCTCGTTGAGGGCCTTCATCAGCTTGTCGGTGATTTCCTCACCGGCTTCCGCATGGATCTCGCCCGTCTTCGGATTGACGAGGTCCTCGGCAAGGTAATTGCCGACCAGCTCCTCATCGGACATGCGCAGCGCCTTCAGCCCCTTCTCCTGGAGCTGGCGGGCGGCGCGCACGGTGAGCTTCTTGCCGGCCTCGAGCACGACCTTGCCGGTGTCGGCATCGATCAGGTCGGAGGTCGTGGAATAGCCGCGGAAGCGGTTGGCGTCGAACGGAACGCGCCAGCCTTCCTTGGTCCGCTTGTAGAGGATGCGCTTGTAGAAGGTGTTGAGGATCTCCTCGCCGTCGAGCCCGAGCGCGAACATCAGCGACGTCACCGGAATCTTGCGGCGACGGTCGATACGCGCATAGACGATGTCCTTGGCGTCGAACTCGATGTCGAGCCAGGAGCCGCGATACGGGATCACGCGGGCGGCGAACAGCAGCTTGCCCGAGGAGTGGGTCTTGCCCTTGTCGTGGTCGAAGAACACACCGGGCGAACGGTGCATCTGGGAGACGATGACGCGCTCGGTGCCGTTGACGATGAAGGTGCCGTTCATCGTCATGAGCGGGATGTCGCCCATGTAGACGTCCTGCTCCTTGATGTCCTTGACCGACTTCGCGCCGGTTTCCTCGTCGATATCGAACACGATGAGGCGCAGCGTCACCTTGAGAGGTGCAGCGAAGGTCATGCCGCGCTGGCGGCACTCGTCGACGTCATACTTCGGCGGCTCGAACTCGTAGCGGACGAATTCCAGCATCGAGGTACCGGAGAAGTCCGAGATCGGGAACACCGAGCGGAACACCGCCTGCAAGCCCTCATCCGGCCGCCCGCCCGTGGGTTCGTCGACCATCAGGAACTGGTCATACGATGCCTTCTGAACCTCGATGAGGTTCGGCATCTCGGCGACTTCCTTGATGTGTCCGAAAAATTTGCGAACGCGTTTGCGACCGGTGAATGTCTGCTGCGCCATCGTGGCCTCTCATTTCGGCGCCCGCCCTGGGCGCGCCTTCCGGGCCGCGGCTGCCACCGCTCCCCGGGTTGAATTTTTCGAACCCGTTTTGAGGATCGGAAACTCAGTCTCGGACCGCCAAAGTCCTGAACCGTTCTTCAGACCTTCAAAACGCAAAACGACGCGCGGGGCGCGGAGGCGCACCCGCCCGTCACAACGATCGTCTTCACGGACTGCAAAAGCCCGAAATAGCCTGCTCTCCCAACGGCTTGCGGGAAACTCCGCCTTCCACGCCCACCGTGCTTTCGTGCTGTCGACCCGATATGGGGCGACAATAGTGGAGATTCGAGGGGTAAGCCCTCAAATCCCCACACTTTTTCGTGTTCGGCCTGCGTCGGAACGTCCCGTCGCACGCCTTTTGCATCCAGCCCGCCTGCCGAGGCCGGAAACCCGACCACCGACCTTGCGGGCCAAGATCCCGGGTCTCGCTGTCGCTCGCCCGGGATCTCGCTCAAATAAGCTTCGCTTACTTGAGCTCGACCTTCGCGCCAGCCTTCTCGAGCTGGGCCTTGATCTTGTCGGCTTCTTCCTTGTTCACGCCTTCCTTGACCGGCTTCGGGGCGCCCTCGACGAGATCCTTCGCCTCCTTCAGGCCCAGGCCGGTGATGGCGCGGACTTCCTTGATGACCTCGATCTTCTTGTCGCCGGAGGCAGCGAGAACGACCGTGAACTCGGTCTTCTCTTCAGCCGGAGCGGCGGCAGCGCCACCGGCAGCCGGGCCAGCCACCGCGACGGCGGCAGCAGCGGACACGCCCCACTTCTCTTCGAGGAGCTTGGCGAGTTCAGCGGCTTCGAGCACGGTGAGGCTCGAGAGGTCGTCAACGATCTTCTGCAAGTCAGCCATTGTATTGTTTCCTTAAGTGTAAGTCTGGTTCGGGTTTGAGTTTTGCGAAGGGCGTCAGGCCGCTTCGCCCTTTGAGGCATGAGCCTGAATGACGCGTGCGAGCTTGCCCGCCGGCGCGTTCGCGAGCTGGGCGAGCTTGGTCGCCGGAGCCACGATGAGGCCGACGATCTTGCCGCGCAGTTCGTCAAGCGACGGCAGCGAGGCAAGCGCCTTCACACCATCGACATTCAGGACGGTCTTACCCATCGAGCCGCCAATGATGACGAACTTTTCGTTCGCCTTGGCGAAATCGATGGCGACCTTCGGCGCCGCTACCGGATCGTTCGAAGTTGCGATCACGGTCGGCCCCTTCAACATGGGGCCGATGGCAACGACGTCAGTGCCTTCAAGAGCAATTTTGGCGAGACGGTTCTTCGAGACCTTCACCGAGGCACCCGCCTGCTTCATCTGCTGGCGCAGCTTCTGCATCTGGGCAACGGTGAGGCCGGAATATTGAGCAACGACCGCGACGCTCGTGGTCTTGAAGACCTCATTGAGCTGTTCGACCGCTTCCTTTTTTGCCGCTCGTTCCACAGCAAGCTCTCTCCGGTTGGCGGTCATCGCGCGAAAGGCGGGACCGCCGGGTTGCACCCGTCGTCCCACCCAAACCTGAACCTCTGGGCCAAAACCCCAAGGACACGCCGGGCAAGACGACAATTCAAAGCCTGCCCTCCCGGAACCCTTGAGGGGCCCACGGGGTGTCGAGGTCCGAACCAAACCCATTTCGAGCCGCCCAGAGGTGGCTGCGAAGTGAAATCCGGTCTTCACCCGTCTATGCAGGCCATGCGATTAAGCCATTGGAAAATCTAGATTTCCCGCTGGCGCCTGCAGTCTTGGACAGGACGAGGCCAGCCGGCATGCCGGTTGACCTCTGCCCGCATTCCACCAACTTGATGAGGTCGCTTCCTTTTCGGACAAATCCTTGCGGACGTCCTGAGAAGGAATGATCTCCTATCGTGTCGGGTTTTCGGAATGCGTGCACAGACACGCCAGCAACTCGCCAGCACGTCCGGAGGCGGTTCTTTAACCGCTCTTGACGGCCTTGCCAAGAGCAAAATTCACACCAGTTCCAATCGATTGGCGCGGACACTTGGCGTGGCAGCGAACTGGCCGATTCAGACCAGTTTGACCGCGTAAGGCAGCGGCCGCCCCTCAAAGAACGCGGTCAGGTTCGCCAGTACGCAGTCCCGCATCGCGATGTGGGAGTCCAGGGTGTGGCCGCCGATATGCGGGGCGAGCACCACATTGGGCAGCACCGTCAGTGCGTCCGGCGCGTGCGGCTCCTTCGTATAGACGTCGAGGCCGGCGCCGGCGATGGTCTTGTCGGAGAGCGCCGCCACGAGTGCTTTCTCATCAATGACCGAGCCGCGGGAGATATTGACGACATAGCCGTCCTCGCCCAACCGCTTGAGGATGTCGCCATTGACGGCGTGATGCGTCTCGGCGCCGGCGCGCACCGCAATCATGAGCACGCTGCACCAATCGGCGAGCGCCTCCAGCGACGAGAAATATTGGTAGGGCACGTCGTGGCAGGAGCGGCTGAAATAACCGACCTCGCTTTCGAACGCCGTGCAGCGCGCTGCGATCTTGCGGCCGATCTCGCCCATGCCGTAGACGCCGATGCGGCGACTGGGCATGCCGGCCTGCGGCCGCATCATCAGTGAAGGTCTTGACGCGGCCCAATCGCCGCTGCGGACGTATTGATCCGCAACCAGGATCCGGCGGGTGGCGGCGAGCATCAAGGTCATCGCGATATCGGCGACCGAGGCCGCATTGGCGCCAGGGCTGTGGCCGACCGCGATGTTCCGCGCGGCAGCCGCCTTCAGGTCGATGCCGTCATAACCGGTGCCGTAGCAGACGATCGCCCCAAGATTCGGCAAGACGTCCATTGCCGCCGCGCCGAGCGGCGTGGCGCCTCCGGCCAGCAGCGCACGGACGCCACCTAGCGCATCGCTTGAAAACACCTCTTGCGCCGGCTTGCCAGCGGTGTCGAGCAATTCAAATCGCTCGGCGAAGGGCGCCGTCATCGTCTTCGGGAAGCGCGAGTAGATCAGGACCTTGTCAGCCATTGTTATCGCTTCCCGCGAACGACGCCTCACAAATGGCAGGGGCGGAATCGGTTGCCCAATTCCGCCCCTGTCCGCATTTCCAGATCTATTGCCTTAGCCGAGGATCGTGCCCGGCTCGACCTTCACACCCGGGCCCATGGTCGAGGACACCGCGACGCGCTGGATGTAGGTGCCCTTGGAGCCGGCCGGCTTCGCCTTGGAGACCGCGTCCGCGAGTGCCTTGACGTTCTCGACCAGCTTCTCCTCGGAGAACGAGGCCTTGCCGACGCCGGCCTGCACGATGCCAGCCTTCTCGACGCGGAACTCGACCGAGCCGCCCTTGGCGCCCTTCACGGCGCTGGTGACGTCCATGGTCACGGTGCCAATCTTCGGGTTCGGCATCAGGCCGCGCGGGCCGAGCACCTTACCGAGGCGGCCGACCAGCGGCATCATGTCGGGAGTCGCAATACAACGGTCGAAGTCGATGGTGCCGTTCTGCACCTTCTCGACCAGGTCCTCGGCGCCGACCACGTCGGCACCGGCGGCCTTGGCTTCGTCCGCCTTGGCGCCGCGGGCGAACACGCCCACGCGCAGGGTGCGGCCTGTGCCGTTCGGCAGGTTCACGACGCCGCGGACCATCTGGTCGGCGTGACGGGGATCAACGCCGAGATTGATCGCGATCTCGATCGTCTCGTCGAACTTCGACTTGGCGCGCTCCCTGACCATCTTGATGGCTTCCGCGAGCGGGTAAAGCTTCTCGCGATCAACGCCCTCACGGGCCTTTTTCAAACGCTTTCCGATTGCCATGGCCCGTTACCCCGCAACTTCCAGACCCATCGAACGGGCGGAGCCCTCGACCATCTTCATGGCCGATTCAATGGTGTCGCAATTCAGGTCCTTCATCTTCTTCTCGGCGATCTCGCGCACCTGCGCCTTGGTCACCTTGCCGGCCTTGTCACGGCCCGGCGCCTTCGAACCGGACTGGATTTTTGCAGCCTGCTTGAGGAAGAAGGACATCGGCGGCGTCTTCATCTCGAAGGTGAAGGAACGGTCCGCATAGATGGTGATGATCACCGGGATCGGGGTGTTCTTCTCTTCCTTCTGGGTCTGGGCGTTGAACGCCTTGCAGAACTCCATGATGTTGAGACCGCGCTGACCAAGCGCGGGACCGATCGGGGGCGAAGGATTCGCCGCACCGGCCGGGACCTGAAGCTTCAGGTATCCGGTCACTTTCTTTGCCATGTATCACTCCTGTTGTGCCGGCCTTTCGGCCAGCGGTTTCAGGTTCGTGGTCGGGATCAGTTGCGGCTGGCGACCGCCCCTCTCCTCCCACGGCCCATTTTCGCGCCAAGCTTTCGCTTCGCGCGTAGTTCGGTCAGACCTTCTCGACCTGACCGAATTCCAGTTCGACCGGCGTTGCGCGGCCGAAGATCGACACCGCGACCTTCACGCGCGAGCGCGCCTCGTCGATTTCCTCGACGACACCTGAGAACGATGCGAACGGACCATCGGCCACGCGCACGTTCTCGCCGATCTCGAACGACACCGACGCCTTCGGCCGCTCCACGCCCTCCTGCACCTGGTGCAGGATGCGCATCGCCTCGGCTTCCGAGATCGGCATCGGCTTGTTTTCCGCGCCAAGGAAGCCCGTGACCTTCGGCGTGTTCTTGATCAGATGAAACGCCTCGTCGGTCAGCTTCATCTTCACCAGCACATAGCCCGGGAAGAACTTGCGCTCGGCGTCGATCTTGCGGCCGCGGCGCACTTCCGTGACCTTCTCGGTCGGCACCAGCACCTGCTCGAAGAGTTCCTCGAGGTTGCGCTGCTTGGCCTGCTCACGGATCGATTCGGCGACCTTCTTCTCGAAGTTCGAGTACGCGTGAACGATGTACCAGCGCTTGTCGGACGATTGAGTTGCTGCGGCTGTTGCCATCAGTGAATGCCCAAAAGAAGGGTGACGAGATAACGGATGATCTGGTCGGCGGCGAAGAAGAAGATCGACGCCAGGGCAACCATGACGAACACCATGATCGTGGTGATCGTCGTCTCGCGACGGGTCGGCCAGGTGACCTTCGCGGTCTCCGAGCGCACTTCCTGCAAGAACTTGAACGGGCTGACTGCCATCGTTGATGTCCAACGTCCGTCGTGAGACGAGAAAAGATTTAAAGGGATCCGAACAGCCGCCGTCTGCCCAACCCTCTTCGCTTGAAGGATGAGCCGGAAACCGGGCTCGATTGTTCGGGGATTTCAAGGCCGCGCCGGAGATCCGCGTCTAACGGGCCGGCTGCAGGTGGCGGGTATCTACTGCGGATGGGGGCAAAGGTCAAGGTGCGGGCAAGCCTTCCCGTCAGGCCCTACTCTCGGGCAGCCATACGAGAGCCGATCAGGATCAAGGACTTATCGGGCCACGATGAAGCTTCGTCGCAGCTTCATGGCTGGGCTTGCCCTGCGTCACCGGTGATCGATGCTGTCGGATTTGGCTGGCTGACTTGGCTGGCAGGAGTGGCAGGGCTCGAACCTGCGACCCCCGGTTTTGGAGACCGAGCGGCACTGTCGCGGCTCGTGCCGTCTGGTACTCACGCGTCAGGCATTTCATGGACTTACCGGGATTGCGGCGGCCGCTTCTGTTTGGCTCGTCCCTGCCCATCATCTTGAGTTTGGGTCCAAGATTGGGTCCAGAAAAAAACCCGCCGAGAGGCGGCGGGCAAGGCTGGGGACTAGGGTCGTTAATAGCAGAGCCCCCTGGTTGTGCATGTGCGGTGGCTCACAGATGGGGGCAAGAAAAAGCCTGCCAGCATGAACCTGGTTGGCCAGTGTCGGTGCCGCCGAAACGCGCGCTCCGAAAGGAACGACCAATCTCTTGCCGAGTTTCCCGGCCACCTGGGATGATCCCCGGGAGACTTCAGGTGACTTGCCCCCCAGCTCTGTCGTCATTGGAGCTGGGGTCCTTTTTCGTTGTTTGAAAGAGCCAACCTGCTTGGAGGCCGTGCAAGGGTTGGGAGACCTATGATCCGCTACTTTTTCGACATCAGAGACGGCGCCGAGCTTTACCCAGACGAAGAAGGCCTGGAGCTATCGAATGAAACGACCGCTGAGATAGAGGCCGCACATACCTTGGCTGCCATGGCGAGAGATGCGGCTGGTACGGGAGATCGGCAGGACATCACAATCGAGGTCCGCACAGACACTGGTCCGGTTTTCCGACTTGCCCTTGTGTTCGAAGCCAACACGCGGGCTGAAGGCGAAGAAGCCATGAACGGAGCGGGCCGATTCGCCCCAACAGCGATACGAATGCGGGCCATCCGCCGCGCATCCGCATATCCGACGCCGCAGGCTTTCGCTGAGTTTCTCGGGATTGGCGCCTCGCGGCTTTCGAAGGTCGAGACCGGTCACCCGATCGGCCGGGGGCTCCAGGACATCATCATCGCGAAATTGCCCTGGGTGAGCCGGAGCTTCCTAATGGACGGCAGCGAAGAGGGCATGACGGGCTCTATGCTACAAAAGCTAAGGCCTCTGCTTGCCGAAGAAAGCGACCCCGCGGCGCCCCGCAGACGTTCATCGTCACGTTGAGCTTTGCCGGCCACGAATGATCAAAAGAAAACCCGCCGGACCAGGAGGCCGGCGGGATCCATCTTTTGCCAAAATCGCATCGGCTCAAAGGTCGCATTCCTCGGGCGGCTCGGGATGCCAAAGCCAACTAGATATGCTGCGCGGAGAGGCATCTCGTATTTCACGAGAAAATAAGGACTGGTGGGTTGAGCGCGGTGACGGTGGGACGCGGTTTTGCTTTGAGACCGCCGAAGCAAAACGATCGTTTGCCTCAATCTGCGAAAAATTCGCGGTTGGCTGCGGGGAAGCCTAGCGAGCACAGGCAAAACAGGGACGCCAGCGTGACCTGGTAGCTATCAATTCAGCTTCCGGCGAAGCTTCCTGATGATCTCCCGAAGCTCCCCCACGTACTCCTCGATGATGGCGCGCGCCTCCACTGTGCGCGAAGCTTTTGTGCGCGAAGCTTTCGGCGCATCCTTACCCGGGCGAGGGTCGTCAGACGGCTTCATCCGGCAATGCTTGGCCAGCTCTTTGTGGGACCATTGACATAGGTCAAAGTACCCGATGGGGCCACAGTATCTCACTTTGCCACTTCTTCCCGGTATATTGCGCGCGGTGATGCGCACCATCAATTGCGAGGAATAGCCCATGAAATCTCCGGTCGTGAAGCGATCTATCGCCGTCGCCAGCCACAAGACAAGCGTCAGCCTGGAAGAGGCCTTCTGGAACGGCTTGAAGGAGATCTCGGGCCTACGCCACATGACGCTGTCGGAGCTGGTCGGCGAGATCGACGGCAATCGCCAGCACGGCAATCTGTCATCCGCGATACGGCTGTTCGTCCTCGACTACTTCAGGAAGCGCGCCGCGGCGACCCAGCCTCAGCAAGTGCCACCACCGCAGCCTTACCGCAGTGGAGCATGAGACTCGGGCTGAAGGGGAAACAGAAGGCCGATAGCCGCCGCTCCGGGCCGCGCCCATGGTTTCGTCTGCTCGCGTAGGAACAACCTCCTGCGCGCCGGGTTTGAACTGGGTTTCGGTCTGCGGGGCCACACTCTGATGAGTGAGTACGTAGAGGCGCGATATGCGCTAGTTACATTGCAGCAAGCGCGCGAGTCGGACGCCAATCGGGCAACGAATCTCCTTAACGACTTGCTGCGAGATCTGAGCGCAACTCCGAACAGCAGTTCATCAAAGGCCGATACGGTGACGTGTATCCGTCATCTTGCAATGGTCCTGGGCGAGCACAGGGCGCCGCCGTCGTCGTATTGGGATGCTGCATATGAAGCTGCTCGCGCGTGGTGCGATCAGGCGGGCTAGAGCTCGCTGATTCGCTTGCGCGCGTGCTTAAGGGTGCCGAAATTTCGGTATGCTGGTCGAGATCGGAGACCAAAGACTGGAGCTCAAACGATGGTCACATATTTCTTCGATTTCAGAACGGGCAATTCCTTTTCGACAGACGAGGAAGGTGAAGAGCTGACGGACGTCGGAGCGGCCCATTTGGAGGCGCTAAAGGTCCTAGGTGATGCTATTCAAGATGTTGCTGTCGAGGGTGCAGCGGATCAGCATTTTGCAGTAGAAGTCCGTGATTCTTTCGGCCCTGTGCTTGAAATCAGCACGATTTTAGCCTCGAAGATTTTCCGAAAGCAATAGTGCCCGCTGCCTTGCATTGTCTTCAGAAGCAGCCTGACCTGCTCACCAGCGAGATGCGGCGGGCTAGCATGAGATCGCGAACAAAAACGACGAGGAGAATACGGGTCATGGTGCCCATCCTGCATCGCTACTATTGCGTCGAGACCCGAGATCGGAAGAGCAGCGTGCGCGACGATCGAAACCCTATGAGCGTAGCTGGCGTTGCGACCACTGACGGGCGGTTGTCGGCCGGCATTGCGCCGCAGGCGCCACGTTCTGCACTGAAGGGCATAGCGGACCTGTGAAGCCGTTCTCGGGCTTGCTATCAGCTTTTGCATCCGCAGTGGCTCTGGAGCGGGCTAAAGCTTTTGCTCGAGCCGAGCGCGAGAAGCTTCTCACAATGACGACAAGCGCCGGTGATATGTGAATTCCCTGGGTGTAGGGGGCGGCTCTCTTAACCTTGAACCGTTACCTTAACTTCAGCACTTTGTTGAGACTTCGCGCGTGATTTGCAATCTCGCCCCGCTGGCCGTCTGACGTATCACCGCCAGAATTTCAATGGTTAGCACGAGCCGCCGCGCGATACTGGCTGGAAGAACCGGCGGCTCACCTAGCCGCGCTTCTTGTACGGTCCACGAGAGCCTATGCGCGGTGGCGGCTTCATCGCTTGCACGGCCTGCCATGTGGCCTCGTCGAGAAAGTCAGGGCGCTCCGCCTTCGGCTTTTTCGGCTTCTGAGGTGGCGGCGGCAGGATGCGGTTGAGCTCATCGGCCAATAGTGCCGCGAGAGCATGGCGCACGGTGCCGACCTTGGTTGCTCTTGCGCGACGCCACAACGTGCCAAGATCGATCTGGTCGACAGCTTCGAGCAGCTCAAGGCCGAGATTGGCCCAGTGCGGGTGCGCGATAAGAACGTCGCTCACGCCCATGATTACGGGCCGAGTAAGTTGAAGCGTATTATCTTTCCGCTCGGATTCCACGATCGTTCGCAATGTCATGATCGCGTGTGCCTCGCCCCAATCCCTAACGAGCTCTTCGATCGTTGCTGCCGCGCAAGTCTCGCCTGGCTTTCTACTGTGCTGCGCGCGCGTTGGGATGATTTTGATGCCGAGCGATTCAGCAATGCTCATTTCTCTCTTCGTCATGCTCGCCGTTCAGTTTGGCGAGTAGCCGCTCCAGGAGCCGCAGCTCGTCCGTTGTTAGTCGTGACAAGCGCTCGTCGTCCGCCATGTCGCTCACGCCGCTCAGCCCTTGCGCCAATCCTGCTTGCCGCCGCCGACCTTCTGAGCGGGCCTTTGCCGGTGGTCGGCCTGATACTTGCGGTCAACGGCCGCACCGGCGCTTCGAATAATGGCCTTGCCGTCCGGCGTGGCGACAGTTCGCGCCTTCCCGATCGGGGGAGTGGCGACTATGCCTTGAGACGGATCTGATTTCGTGCTCATGCTCTTTTCCCTTCATACTTGCTGGCTTCGGGTAAATAACTAGGTACGGGGACTTTGACCGCGTCCTCCTGGTTATGATCCTCTGCATCGACGAGCTTGGCACTGTCGTCGGCGACATCCTTGGCCTTCTGCGCATCTGGTTTCAGGCCCGCTTCGCGCAAGAACTGGGCATGAGTGGCCTCGAGGGCTTTGGCAACCACATCAAGGGCCGCGCCCTCGGCGGCTATCTCCTCAAGCTCCGCCGCCCCGAACTGTCGCTCCAGCTCGTTCCTCATAATGCGGTCCCGAATGTCGCCGTCGATGCCAGTCAAGACCACCGGCGCATCGAGTATCGCCCGAGCGAACTCGGGATCTTCGAGGGCGAGACGAATGCGGTCGGCGTGGGGAATGCTGCGCATGAAGTCTCTCATCTCGCGCGCCCGCATCTCGGCGAACAAATCCTTGCGATCGACCGGCTTTAGTTTGATCGCATCCTTGCGATGCTGGTGCGACTTCTGGTCCTTCGCCTGTTGGCGTTGAAGCTCCGCGAAGAACGGGTGCACCTTCTCGGCGGCCTGCTTGATCCGCTCGGCATGGCCCGTGGCTGTGAAGCGGCGATCAGATTTAATGCCGGCTACTTCGCGCGAAAATCGCCGGACTTCTTCGCCCGCCATCGCAACGGTATTCGTGTGAAAGCTGTTAGCGGGCAGCTTGTTTAAGAAAAAGTCGACGTTCATCTCGTGCTGTCCTTGTGGTGCGGCCGGACGCCGGCCAGTCTTAGGTGATCTCTAGCTTCGGCTTGCAACCGGTCGACGTCAGCGCGATCGTGCGTGGCGCCGATCACCATCGCGGCGATGCATTGCTCTGCGACCTGCTGCAAAGCAGCCGCGGTGGTGAGGTGATGCCGCTGCACCGCAGACAATCTGCGCGACCGAATCTGGCTGCGAAACTTTTGCTGGAGAGCGTGGAAACTCTCGACGGCGCTCATAATTGGCCCGCCCTCTGTCGCCGCGCGCGCTCGAGCAGAAACCACTGAAGGTCGTTGCCTCTCAACTGGCGGCGTTCGAATGCTTTGGCTGCCTGCGCGAAGTTATCTTCCTCGTCGGTGGGCGGTGGTTCTAAACCCCATCTGAAAAATTCGTCCAAAGGAATCAGGCGCATCGTGTTGCGCGAGCTGACAACCGCATTTACGAGCGCGCCGGCGGCCGCGTTGCATAAGTCGTCATGACCGCCCGGGCCGTGATCGATCTTGTCCTTGCCCATTGATGATGTTTTGCGCTCGAGGGCAGAAAACTGAGAGACGAGCCGCGGGTTGTCCAACAGCCGAACGCGCCCTGACGTGAACAGCGGCAGCGTGTCCGCGTAAATCGCACTGCGGTCGCGCTCAGAATATTGATACGAAACGCCGCACCGCTCGAATTCCGACTTCACCCAGGCCGCACCATAGCGATCACCCAAGCACCGCCTGAGCCCGTAGCTCTGCAGCAGGTCCGTGATTTGTTTTGTCGCACTGCCTGGATCGAACGGACTTTTGATCTCCAGGAGACAATCCAAGACGACCGAGGTTTCGTTCTCCGAATGAGCGATCGCGGCGCTGTAGCTATCCCTGGCGCCCCCCGATGGATCGACAAATCCCGTGTATTTTATGCCCGGAAGCGGAGGCCGCACCGTCACGCCATTGTCGACCGCGGCCTCAATCACCTCGGTCGCGAGCCACCCGGCAATGTCGTCGCGAAATTCCGCCAGCCATTCGGCTTTCGCCGCCGCCGGATCCTCGGCGAGCGCTCGGTCAACGACCGATTGCGGGATCGTCGGGTTCAATGTCCTGGTCGGCGCCCTGATCACCAGCACGTCGTCGTCCGGCTGACCGAAATGCTTCTTGAACTTGGAATAGAGCAGGCCTGATTTGCGGTACGGGCTCGAGATGCCGATGATCATGCCGTCAAGCGAGGCCAAGCCCGGCACCAGCGCCCGGTACACCTCCTCGTCGGGATTCTGACTGTCTTCGGCTCTCCATATGGACAACTCGTCTAAGACCGCCAGCAGGATGGCGCGCCCCCTGGTGCCCCTAAACGAATTGGTCATCACAGCAACGTCGACCTTATTCGTTAGCTGGAAGTCCGCCACGCGCGTGTCCTCATGGACCATCTGGGCCAGTAGCGGCGATTCATTGAAGTATGCGCGAGTGTAATCGAGGACGATGCGCCCTTGATCTTTGTCATAGGCGATGCACGCCACCAGTGCCCGTTCACCAGGCCGCAGCCGGTGTTGTTGATCGAACATTGCCGCAGCATGGGCTGCGACCAGCGAGGCAACCGAATCCTTTCCGCCCCTTCTGCCGACGATAGCCCAGAGCTCGCGAACGCGTTTCGTCGGCGGATCCCGCTCCGCAACGGTGCGGAAGAACTCGATTTCGGCGGCCGACATGGGCAATGCAAAGGCGGCCTTCAGGACAGCCCGCCAACCGTCCCATGAGGGGCCGCGAAACCACGGTTCAAAGAGGCGGGGGTCATCCATGGCCGTCACGACGTCGCGCGCTGCCTTAGCCTTTGGGCGGCCAGCAGAACGCTTTGGACGCGGCTTGGTGGAGGAGCGAACGATCATGCGTCGGCGTCGCTCTCTTCCCGCTCGAGCAGTTCATGCAGGCTGGTCGGTGGCGCAGGCTTGGCTTTGTCGGCCTTCACTTTCAGGCTGGTCAGCAATCGGCGATGCTCTGAGGAGAGTCTGATGACCTCGTCCGCACTCACGTCTGCACCGCTGACGATCTCGGCCTGCAGCTTCTCAATTCGGAGCTGCACGCTGGCGATCTGGCGGACTAGGGCCCGCTCAGGCTCGGTCAGCTCGGCGCCGATCTCGTTTGAATATGCAGAGACCAAATAGCGATACCGCCGCCCCTGGGCGGTGCGCAGGTCGACGCCGGGCATCAAACGGGTGCCATTGCTGAGCTTGTCCCGCAGGTTCGCGCACACTCGACGCTGTGCTTGCATGCTTCGCGCATTGTTTCCGTGAATCATGCGTGAATTGTGTACTAACTCGCATAATAATGCAAGCTATCCGCAAGATGTAGCATCATCACGAACGCGTTACACAATCCGTGGGATTGAACGTCGGAAAGCATGCACATGGGTGCGCCGAGTTCTGTTCATGCCCCCTACAGATTAGGCGGCAGTAGATAGCGAGCGGAGACTCGCTGCCCATGGAGTCGCTCTATGCACCTTTGTTGGTGGTCATCGCCTTTGTCGTGGGCGCGATAGTTGGCTACGGCATCCGAGCCTTTCTCTCCGCCAGACATCGGGCGAAGGCCCGCCGTCACCGCCATCGGTTTTTCGATGATTGAACTAGCTGTGCTCGGCGCGGTTCTTGAAGTAGTCGAGAACGAACAGGCGTATCGCGGACGAC
>NZ_JBANAZ010000052.1:0-69461 GCF_059803455.1 Bradyrhizobium sp. UFLA05-108
TTTGCTCAGGCGAGTGGCACCGCGACGAATTTCGTCGCCTCCGCGCTCTTCACCTGCAACAGCACGCTGCGCTTGCCAGCGGATTTCGCCTGCTTCAGCTCAGCGCGGACGTCGTCGATGCTGGCGACAGCCTTGCCGCCGACATTGAGGATGACGTCGCCGGTTTGGATGCCGCGGCTCGCCGCTGGGCCTTCCGGATCAACCGAGGTGACGACGACACCCTTTTGGCCCGCGCCCTGTACGTCCCCGGCCGGAGCGAGGCTGAGGCCGAGACGCGGCGTGCCTGCGGTCGGCTGACCTTCGTCCGCCTTGCTATTCGCCTTGGCCTGACGCTCGTTCGGAAGCTCGCCGAGGTTCACGCTCACGGTCTTGCTCTCACCCTTGTGCCAGACGTCGAGCTTTACCGAGCTGCCCGGCGCCATCGTGCCGATGGTACGGGCAAGATCGCGGGAGTCCTTGATCGCCGTGCCGTTGACGGCAACGATGACGTCACCGGCCTCGATGCCGGCTTTGGACGCCGGGCTGTTGTCCTGCGGGGTATCGACGATCGCGCCGCGGGCTTCCTTCAGCCCGAGGCTGTCGGCAATATCAGCCGTCACCGGCTGCACCTGGACGCCGAGCCAGCCGCGCGTGACCGAGCCGTTGTCCTTGAGCTGGGCGACGACGAGCTTCGCGGTATTGGCCGGAATGTCGAAGCCGATGCCGACCGAGCCGCCAGACGGCGAGAAGATCGCAGTGTTCACGCCGATCACGTTGCCGTTCATGTCGAAGGCCGGACCGCCGGAATTGCCCTTGTTGATGGGCGCGTCGATCTGGATGTAATCGTCATAGGGACCCGCGCCGATGTCGCGGCCATTGGCCGAGACGATGCCCGCCGTCACCGTGCCGCCGAGGCCGAACGGGTTCCCGACGGCAACCACCCAGTCGCCGATCCGCGGGCGCTGCTCGGAGAATTTCACGAACGGAAAGTCCTTCTTGCCGTCGACCTTGATCAGCGCGAGGTCGGTCTTCGGATCGGTGCCGACAACCTTCGCCGTGTAGATCGTACCGTCGTCCGCCGTCACCTGCACGGACTGGGCGTGGTCGACGACGTGATTGTTGGTCACCGCGTAGCCGTCGGCCGAGATGAAGAAGCCCGAGCCCTCGCCGGTGATCACGCGGTGGCGCTGCGGCATGCCATTGGGCATCTGCTGCATGCCCTTCGGCAGGCGGAAGCCGAACTCCTTCGGGAACTGATCGAACGGTGAATCCTCATCCGAATCCATCCGGTTCTGCTGCAGCATCGCATTCTTGTCGTCGGTCTGGTCGATCTTGACGCGCACCGAAATGACGGCGGGCTTCACCTTGGCTACCAGATCGGCAAAGCTGGGTGGAGTCTGCGCCGACTCGGCAGCCAGCGCCGGCGAGGTGAAGGACGCGCCGTTGAACGGCGAGTTCGAAGCACCGGCAAGCACGGCAACGCCGAGCGCGGCCACGGTGCCGAGCAGCGCGAGGCGCCGGGGTTTCAGGATCGCACGCGGCTTGGCGGAATCGGAATTGATGTGATCGTTCATGTCGAAATGTCCATGTTGTATGAGCAGTCGCCTTGCTCCCAACATTGACGACGCAACATTACGACGTCCCGTCCACGCGATTAATTCTTGGCAAAGAAGCTGCGACGCGCCGCCGCGGCTGGCCGGCTTGATGCAGGTCAACGCGCATCGAAGGATCGGTGAAAAATTACGGCGTGGAAATGATCTCCGCCGGAGGCGTCGCCATGATCAAAGACATTCTCGTCCACATTCCGACCGAACGACCAATGCGCCCGGTCATCGACGGCGCGGTGTCGCTCGCAGCCGGCTTCAACGCCCACCTCGATGCGGTGTCGGTCGGCTATGTCGCAACCAGCACGGCCTATGTGATGGAAGGCGGAGCGGCGGTGGCCGCCGTGTTCGAGATGGAGCGCGAACGAGCGATGGAGCGCGCTGAAACGGCGCTCACGGTGTTCGAGACGGAAGCCGAGCGTGCCGGCATTTCCCATCACTGCCACCCAATCGGAGCGATCCCGGCGGATGCGATCGACATGGTGGGCGCGATGGCGCGTCTCCATGACCTCAGCGTCGTGCTGCAGCCCGATGCAGATTATGGATCCTTCGACAGCGACCTGCCGCAGGAAATCCTGTTCCAGGCGGGTGGGCCGGTGCTGTTCCTGCCGCATATCTTCCGCGCCCCCTTCAAGACACGGCGTATCGGCATCGCCTGGGATGGCAGCCGCGTCGCGGCGCGCGCCCTGCGCGACGCGATGCCGTTCCTGTCGCGGGCCGGGGAGATCGTCATCATGACGGTGAACGAATCGACGTCAGGGCCCGGCGCGGCTCCGGCCGATCAGCTCGCAAGGCATCTGGCACGGCTCGGGCTGGAAGCACGGATCGTCGGCCTGTCGGCGACCCGCGCCGACATTCAGCCGACCATCCTGTCACTCGCGGCCGACGAGAGCCTCGATCTCCTCGTGATGGGCGGCTATGGCCATTCGCGCTTGCAGGAGCGCGTGCTGGGCGGCGTCACGCGCGCGATGCTGCAAACCATGACGGTCCCGACGCTGATGTCGCATTAGCGCCAGCTTTGCGCCTCACGCGGCGGCGGTATGCTGCCAATCTGCCGGGGCTGCTGCGTCGTCAGAGCCCTTTGTATTGCACGCATCGAAGTGAGCCTTCAGCTCGGCTTCGGCGAGATGTTCGAAATGCTCGGCTTGACCGAGAAGATCCCAGCTCTGCAGGGGTCGATATGCCGCCTGCTGACGGCACAAGGACGCCAGAGCACGGTACCGACGCACGTTCTCCATGAGAATCTCCCACCTTGGCTACGCCCGGCTTATTTCGCCGGTTTGCGTCACACCCATTGCACTCGTGCGAAACATTTGTTGCGTGGACCACTCTTTACTCTGAAAGAGTTAACGCGAACGTCGACCCGCTGGCATTGCCCTGGGTCAAACTTTGGGAAAGTTTCGCCGAGCCCTCAATTCTGTTGGTGCCACAAAGTTGCGGCATCTGTGGGGCAAGTCACAACCAAATGCAGCAATTTTCGGTACAAATTTTCTCGTATGGCCGCAAACAAGGTAACGGCGGTACACAGGGGCTTGCGACAGATCAGCATGCAGCTCGCGACTTCCCGAGCCGCGCGGAACTGGAACCGGCGGCTCTCTTATTTGGTGCAGCGGAGATTGAGCCGATCGGATCGGAATACCGTTCGACCAAGTGGATGCCCGACTTCGTACCCTACATCGCCCCGAAGGCGTCGCTTGCCCCGCGATTATCGAATCAGCTCGCTCTTGCCCTTTCGCGCCAGCGAAGACGAACCATATTGCAGCTTCGGAACCCGGCCGGCCTCCGCAGCCAGTCGGATCGCGGCGATGTTGTCCGCGTAGTTGGTACTGCCGTCGCCGCGGAACACCGCCGATCCCGCCACCAGCGCATCCGCGCCGGCAGCCGCAACGACGGCCGCGTTGTCGCGCGTGACGCCGCCATCGACCTGAAGCCGGATCGGCCGATCGCCGATCATCGCGCGGATACGCTGGATCTTCTCGATCTGAGATCCCAGGAACGATTGCCCGCCGAAGCCCGGATTGACCGTCATCACAAGAATGAGGTCGACGCGATCGAGTATGTATTCGATCGCGGCTTCCGGCGTTGCCGGGCACAGGCTCACGCCGGCCTTCTTGCCAAGCGCGCGGATCGCCTGCAAGGAGCGATCGAGATGCGGACCGGCTTCGGCATGGACCGTGATGATGTCGGCACCTGCCCTGGCAAAGGCTTCGAGATAGGGATCGGCCGGCGCGATCATGAGATGAACGTCGAACGTCTTGGTCGTGAACGGCCTGATCGCCTTGATCACGTCGACACCAAAGCTGATGTTGGGCACGAAATGCCCATCCATCACGTCGCAATGAATCCAGTCGGCTCCGGCCGCATCGATCGCGGCGATCTCTTCACCGAGACTCGCAAAGTTCGCGGCAAGGATCGAGGGGGCGATGACAATCTCGGGTATCATGGCTTTGCGCTCCGCTCACCGGCCCCGCCGCCGCTGAATACGCGGCTCGCCAGCACGTCCGAGGAATCGATGGTCTCGAGATCCGCGATCCCAAGCATGCGATCGAGATCGGTAACCAACCGATCGGCCTGCCGCAGGCGGATGCGATCGACCGCGTTGCGGATCGAACGCGCATTCGAGAAGAACGGCTGCGTACGGCGCAGCGCGATGTACCTTTCGAAAGCCTCGCGCGCGGCAGTAGAGAAGCGATATCCCCGCTCCTGTAACATCAAGTCCGCAATAAAGAGCAATTCCGGCTCCGAATAGTCGGGAAATTCGATGTGGTGGGCGATGCGCGAGCGGAAGCCGGGATTGGAGGCAAAGAAATTCGTCATCCGCTCGCCATAGCCGGCGAGAATGACCACGAGGTCCTCGCGCTGGTTCTCCATCACCTGGAGCAGGATCTCGATCGCCTCCTGGCCGTAGTCTCGCTCGTTGTCGGGACGATGCAGGTAGTAGGCTTCGTCGATAAACCTGTCTCTTATACACATCTTGCCATGCGCAGCGCGACGGTGGTCTTGCCGGTGCCCGGATTGCCCGTGAAGGACATGTGCAGCGTCGGTGGCGCCGCGACGAGGCCGGCGCGTTGGCGTATCCGCTCGATGAGGAGGAGCGAAGCGATCTGGCGCACCCGGCTTTTCACCGGCTTTAGTCCGATCAGCTCCTGATCGAGCTCGCGCAGCGTCTCGGTGATTCCTGCCGCTTCGGCCTCCTTGCGGAGATCGAAAATGCCCTCGCTCGTCTCGGTGGCTTTCACATCGGGCAGATCAAGCATGGGCATCTCGAAAAAAAGGGCTTCGCCGCGAACGAACGGCGAAGCAGTTGTCCGCCAAGGAAGCGGAGCAGGGAGAGCTCCGCGCGGAAATGAATGCTCTCTAAGTCGAAGCGTGCTCAACCGGCTTGCGAACGGTGGTGTAGCGGATCGCGCGTCCAGCAACCTCCTGCCGCACCAGCTCGAATTCGGCTTCCTTTGCAGGCCGGTTGACGAGGAAGGAGATCCGCACCGACTCCCAGCCATGGCTGGAATCGAAGCCGCTGATGCGGATATAGCGGTCGCCATAAACTCTGCGGCATTCGGCGAGCTCCATCATCACGCCGGCGGCGTCCGCGAGATCGAACATCGGCAGACCCCACATCTCCCAATAGGTGTTGCGGGGATGCGGATCATCGGTGAACTCGATGTTCACGGCCCAGCCGTTGGCGAGGCAGTACTGCACCTGCTTGTAGATCTGATCATCGGTGAGATCAGGCAGGAAGGAAAAACACCCTTGCGTCAACTTCATCGCATGTCTCCTCAAACGGATTCCAGCGCCGTGGGCACGAAGTCCGGCGTGTCGGTGGATTGGTAGTTGAAGGTCACGTCCTTCCAGACCTCGAGCGCAGCCTTTAGCGGCGTGCAGGTCTGCGCTGCCTTAGCCAGGATCTCCGGCCCCTCGTGGACGTAGTCGCGGCCCTCGTTGCGGGCGAATATCATCGCTTCCAGCGCCACGCGGTTGGCTGTCGCGCCTGCAGCAATCCCCATGGGATGACCAATCGTGCCGCCGCCGAATTGCAGCACGACGTCCTCGCCCAAAAGGTCCAGCAACTGGTGCATCTGGCCGGCATGGATGCCGCCGGAGGCAACCGGCATCATCTTGTTGAGGCTCGCCCAGGACTGGTCGAAGAACAGGCCATGCTCGAGCTTCAATGGGTTGAAGTCCTCGCGGCAGACGTCGTAATAGCCGCGCGTGGTGTTCGGGTCACCTTCGAGCTTGCCGACCACGGTGCCGGCATGGATGTGGTCGACGCCGGCAAGCCGCATCCATTTGGCGATGACGCGGAACGACACACCGTGGCTCTTCTGCCGCGTATAGGTCGAGTGACCCGCACGATGCAGATGCAGGATCATGTCGTTGCGGCGCGCCCATTTCGCCATGGACTGGATCGCGGTGTAGCCGATGACGAGGTCGATCATGACAATGACCGAGCCGAGCTCCTTGGCGAACTCGGCGCGCTCATACATATCCTCCATCGTCGCAGCGGTGACGTTGAGATACGTGCCCTTCACCTCGCCCGAGGCGGCCTGTGCGCGGTTGACGGCCTCCATGCAATAGAGGAAGCGGTCGCGCCAATGCATGAAAGGCTGCGAGTTGATGTTCTCGTCGTCCTTGGTGAAGTCGAGCCCACCTTTAAGTGCTTCGTAGACGACACGGCCGTAGTTGCGCCCGGAGAGGCCCAGCTTCGGCTTCACCGTTGCCCCTAGCAGCGGCCGGCCGAACTTGTCGAGCCGCTCACGTTCGACCACGATACCGGTGGCTGGCCCCTGGAACGTCTTCACATAGGCGACCGGGAAGCGCATGTCCTCGAGTCGCAACGCCTTCAGTGGCTTGAAGCCGAAAACGTTGCCGATGATCGAAGCCGAGAGGTTCGCGATCGAGCCCGGTTCAAACAGGTCGAGGTCGTAGGCTATATAGGCAAAATACGAGCCCGGCGTGCCCGGCACCGGATCGACGCGGTAGCACTTGGCGCGATATTTCTCCGCCGCGGTCAGACGATCAGTCCACACCACCGTCCAGGTCGCGGTCGAGGATTCACCGGCGACCGCCGCCGAGGCCTCGATTGGATCGACACCCTCCTGCGGCGTCACGCGGAATAGCGCGATGACGTCGGTATCCTTCGGCGTGTAGTCGGGCTCCCAATAACCCATGCGCTTGTATTCCATGACGCCGGAGCGATAGCGCTCTTTGCCGCGGACCGTGCCTGCATGTGCGTTCATGTCTCTCTCCTGCTCTTCTCTGCTCTTTCTGATTGATTAGGCCGCGACGGGTTCGCGGGCGTCGATGCGCGGGTCCAATTCGCCGGCGCGGTATCGCCGCGCCATCTCGCTCATGGAAATGACCTTGATCTTGCTGGCGTGGCCCGCGGTGCCGAACTGCTCGAAGCGTTCACGGCAGAGATCGCGCATCGCGTCCATCGCAGGCTTGAGGAATTTGCGCGGATCGAACTCCGAGCGCGCCTGCGATGCAACCTTGCGGAACACGGCTGTCATCGCCAGACGGCAGTCGGTGTCAATGTTGACCTTGCGCACGCCGCTCTTGATGCCGCGGACGATCTCCTCCACCGGCACGCCCCAGGTCTGGGGCATCTCGCCGCCGAACGCGTTGAACATGTCCTGGAGTGGTTGCGGCACCGATGAAGACCCATGCATGACGAGATGCGTGTTCGGCAGCCGACGATTGATATCCTCGACCACCCGCATCGCCAGAATGTCGCCATCCGGCTTGCGGCTGAACTTGTAGGCGCCGTGCGAGGTGCCCATCGCGATCGCCAGCGCATCGACCCCGGTGGCACGGACGAAATCGACGGCCTGATCGGGATCGGTCAGCAACTGATCGTGGCTAACCTTGCCCTCGACACCGTGGCCATCCTCTTGCTCGCCTGCACCATGTTCGAGTGAGCCGAGCACACCGAGTTCGCCTTCGACGGAGGCGCCGACCCAGTGCGCGAGGTCGGCGACGCGGCGGGTGATTGCAACGTTGTAGTCGTAGTCAGCCGCCGTCTTGGCGTCGGCCTTCAGCGATCCGTCCATCATGACGGAGGTGAAGCCATGGGCGATTGCACTGGCGCAGGTCGCCTCGTCATTGCCGTGGTCCTGATGCAGGCAGAGTGGGATGTCCGGATAGGTCCGCTCCAGCGCATCGATCATGTGCGAGAGCATGAGATCGCCGGCATAGCTGCGCGCGCCGCGCGAGGCCTGCATGATCACGGGCGCATCGACCTCGGCCGCCGCCTGCATGATCGCGATGCCCTGCTCCATGTTGTTGATGTTGAACGCCGGAACGGCATAGCCGTGGTGAGCTGCGTCATCCAGCAGTTGCCGAAGGGTAATGCGAGCCAAGGGACGTCTCCGTTCGTTTCTCGTCTTTCGGTTCAGATCAGCCGGCCCATCGCTACCGCGGTGTCGGCCATGCGATTGGAAAAACCCCATTCGTTGTCGTACCAGCTCATCACCCGCACCAGATTGCCGTCCATGACCTTGGTCTGGTCGAGATGGACGATGCTGGAGCGCGGGTCGTGGTTGAAATCGGTCGAGACGTTGGGCGCGCCGGTAAAGCCCAGAACGCCCTTGAGCCGGCCATTCGCGGCGGCCTGCACGGCGTCATTGATCTCCTTCGCGCTCGTTGCGCGCCTGGCCACGAACTTGAAATCCACCGCCGAGACGTTTGGTGTCGGCACGCGGATCGCCACGCCGTCGAGCTTGCCCTTGAGCTCCGGCAGGACCAGCCCGACCGCCTTGGCCGCGCCAGTCGATGTCGGGATCATCGACAGCGCCGCGGCGCGGGCGCGGTAAGGGTCCGTGTGAAGAGTATCGAGGGTCGGCTGATCTCCGGTGTAGGAGTGGATCGTGGTCATGAAACCCTTCTCGATGCCGACGGTCTCATTCAACACCTGGGCAAGCGGCGCGAGGCAGTTGGTCGAGCACGAGGCGTTGGAGACTACGACGTGATCGCCCGTCAACTTAAGATGGTTGACGCCGAACACGACGGTGAGATCGACCTCGCTCGCGGGCGCCGAGACCAGCGCGCGCTTTGCACCGGCCTGAAGATGCGCAGCCGCCTTGTCGCGGGAGGTGAAGAGGCCCGTGCATTCGAGCGCAATATCGATGCCGAGCGCGCGATGCGGAAGCTGCGAAGGGTCCTTGATCGCGGTCACCTTGATTGGACCTCGACCTATGTCGATGGTGTCGCCGTCGACCCTGACTTCGCCCGGGAAGCGGCCGTGGACAGAGTCATATCGGAGCAAATGTGCATTGGTTTCGACCGGTCCGAGATCGTTGATCGACACCACCTCGATATCGTTGCGGCGGGACTCTGCGATCGCGCGCAGCACGTTGCGGCCGATCCGTCCAAATCCGTTGATGCCGACACGCAAGCTCATGCTGCTTTTCCTTCCCTCGCGCGGGCGACCGAGCGCCTGGCCGCTTCCGCAACGCTCGGTGGTGTGATGTTGAATTCGCGGTAGAGAACAGGCGCCGGCGCAGAAGCGCCGAAGCCGCGCATGCCGACGAACTCGCCGTCCGCGCCGATCCAGCGCGGCCAATCGCCGAGGACCGCGGCTTCGATGCCGACGCGCGGCGCAGTGCCCAGCACGGCAGCGCGGTACTCCTCTCGCTGCTCCCAAAACAGCGCGAAGCAGGGCGCGGAGACAACAGCCGCGCGGATGTGCTCGGTCGCGAGCAGGCGCGCGGCCTCGATCGCAATCGAAACCTCCGAGCCGGTTGCAATCAGCGTCACATCGCGGCCGCCGTCAGGCGTGACGACGAGATAGGCGCCGCGTGCAACGCGATTTGTGCCGCGCGCATCGCTGCGGAAGGTCGGCAAAGCCTGACGCGACAGACACAGCACGGAGGGACGCGTCGTCGCTTCCAGCGCGCAGTCCCAGGCTTCCAGCGTCTCAACGGCATCAGCGGGACGGAACACCAGGAGATTCGGGATCACGCGCAGCGCCGCGAGATGCTCGACCGGCTGGTGCGTGGGCCCGTCCTCACCAAGTCCGATGGAGTCGTGGGTCATCACGTGGATGACACGCAGCTGCATCAGGGCTGCAAGCCGGATCGCCGGCCGGCTGTAGTCGGAGAATGCGAGGAACGTCCCGCCATAGGGGATGAAGCCGCCATGCAGCGCAATGCCGTTCATCGCGGCCGCCATGCCGTGTTCGCGAATGCCGTAGTGGATATAGTCGCCCGCGAACCTGCCGCGCGTGACGGGAGCCTGCGTCTTCGCATGCGTCAGGTTCGAATGGGTCAGATCGGCCGAGCCGCCGACGAGGCCCGGGATCGACGAGGCGATGCCGTCGAGCACCTGTTGCGAAGCCTGCCGCGTCGCAAGCTTCGGACGCTCGGTGGCAAAGCGCTCGCGCAATTTCGCCGACGCCTGGGCATAGGCATTCGGCAGGGCCAGAACCTTGCCCTCGATGAACAGCTCGCGCTGCGCAGGGCTCGCGCACTCATAGCGATCGAGCCAAGCGAGACGGTCGACCTGCCCGCGCTGCCCGATCATGCGCCACGCCTTGAGGATCGGGATCGGTACCACGAAGGGCTGATAGTCCCAGCCGAGAGTCCTTCGCGCTGCCGCCGTCTGCTCGGTGCCGAGCGGCGCGCCATGCGCTTTCTCGGTTCCCTGACGATCCGGCGCGCCGTAGCCGATGATGGTCCGGCAGGCGATCAGTGACGGCCCTGCGGTTTGGCGCTCTTCCGCGATCGCCTGCGCGACCGCCTCCGGATCGTGCCCGTCGACGCGGCGCACCGACCAGCCGGACGCAGCGAAGCGTGCTAGCTGGTCGTCCGAGGTCGCAAGCGAGGTCGGCCCGTCGATGGAGATGCCGTTGTCGTCGAACAGGACGATCAGGCGGCCGAGCTGGAGATGGCCGGCGAGCGAGATCGCCTCCTGGCTGATGCCTTCCATCAGGCAACCGTCGCCGGCGATCACGTAGGTGAAGTGATCGACGAGGCCATCGCCATGCTGCGCGTTGGCCATGCGCTCGGCGAGCGCCATGCCGACCGCGGTAGCGATCCCCTGCCCGAGCGGACCCGTTGTGGTCTCGACGCCTGGCGTGTGGCCATATTCCGGATGACCCGGCGTCTTCGAGCCCCATTGCCGGAAAGCCTTGATGTCGTCGAGGCTGACGGCGCCGCCGGTAAGATACAGCAGCGCGTAGAGCAGCATCGAGCCATGGCCCGCGGAGAGCACGAAGCGGTCGCGATCCGGCCAGTTGGGATGCGCCGCGTCGAACTTGAGGAAGCGCGAGAACAGCACGGTCGCGACGTCGGCCATGCCCATGGGCAGGCCGGGATGGCCGGACTGCGATTGCTCGATGGCATCGACCGCGACGAAGCGGACGGCGTTGGCGAGGTCAGCATGGCTGACCGCGCTGAGGTCGGCTTCGGCATGAACCGAGATGTTCATCGGACCCTCCCGTTGTTGTCGTTGCTGTGCATCACTTCATGCTTCGCTTGCGCTCGATCAGCTGCATGATCAAAGGTGTCAGGATGAGCTGCATCGCGAGATCGAGCTTGGCGCCCGGACAGACGATCGAATTTGCACGCGACATGAAGCTGTGCGGCAGCATCGAGAGCAGATAGGGAAAGTCGATGCCGCGCGGGTTCTTGAAGCGGATCACGACCATCGATTCATCCGGCGTCGGGATCCAGCGCGCGATGAATGGATTGGACGTGTCGACCGTCGGCACCCGCTGGAAATTGATGTCGGTCTCGGTGAATTGCGGGCAGATGTAGTGGATGTAGTCTGGCATCCGCCGCAGAATGGTATCGGTGACGGCCTCGGTCGAATAGCCCCGCGCGCTGCGGTCGCGGTGCAGCTTCTGGATCCATTCGAGATTGATGACGGGCACGACACCGATCTTCAGATCGGCATAGCGCGCGACGTTCACCTTGTCGGTGACCACGGCGCCATGCAGGCCTTCGTAGAACAAGAGGTCGGAATTCTCCGGCAGCTGCTCCCATTCGGTGAAGGTGCCGGGAGGCGCGCCATACAGTGCAGACTCTTCGGTGTCGTGGATGTAGTGGCGCGTCACCGCGGTGCCGGTCTCGCCATAGTCGCGGAACGCCCGCTCAAGCTCCTCGAACAGGTTGGTCTCGGGACTGAAATGGCTGAAATGCTTGTTGCCGCGCTCGGCCTCCTTCGCCATCTGCGTGCGCATCTCCGCGCGGTCGTAGCGGTGAAACGCATCACCCTCGATGTAGACAGCATTGACGCGCTCGCGAAAGAAGATCTGCTCAAAGGTCTTCTTGACCGAGGTCGTGCCGGCGCCGGACGAGCCGGTGATCGAGATGATCGGATGCTTCCTGGACATACGCTATCCTCCTCACAGCCGGAAGAAGCCGCGCCGCGCGAACAGCGGCGCGGAGACGCTCGCGACCAGCAGCGGATCGCAATGCAGCTCCTCGACCCGCCGCACCTCGTGGTGCGAGCCCATGATCAGCGGCGCGCGCTGGTGCAGATTGTGCGCAGCGAGATCGAGGATGCGCTCGCGCCCGGTCGAAGCCGCACCACCCGCCTGCTCCATGATGAAGGCCATCGGATGCGCCTCGTAGGTCAGGCGCAGGCGGCCGTCGCCGTAACCGGGGCGCGCGTCGGAGGGATAGAGGAACACACCGCCGCGAGTCAGGATGCGATAGGCTTCCGCGACGAGCGAGGCGACCCAGCGCATGTTGAAATTGCGGTTTGCCGGACCGTCGACGCCGGCAAGGCATTCGTCGACGAAGGAGCGCACCGGCGCATCCCAGTGCCGGCGGTTCGAGGCGTTGATCGCGAACTCGTCGGCCGTCTCGGGGATCTGCACGCCGCGCCGCGCCAGGCGGAAACAGCGCGCGCGATCCAGCGTGAAGACGTCAACGCCATCGCCAAGCGTCAGGACCAGCGAGGTCTGCGGACCGTAGGTGACGAAGCCCGCCGCAAGCTGCGCCGAGCCGCGCTGGTGGAAGGCGAGGCCAAGATCATCAGGGGCCGGCAGGATCGAGAAGATCGTGCCGACCGTCATGTTGATGTCGATATTGGAGGAGCCGTCGAGCGGATCGATCGCTACGCAGATTTTTGCCGCGCGGTCGACGATCTGAGGCTCGCGCATCTCCTCCGAGGCAAGCGCCGCGATCTGCGCTTGGCCGAGGCAGCGGCGCAGGACAGCATCCGCCCGCAGATCGAGGTCGCGCTGCAGATCGCCATCGCTGTTGCAGCCGGTGGTCAGACCCGAGGCATCTGACAGCTGTCCGGTGCCGGTGAGGTCGGCGATATCGATCGCAGCGGCGGCGATGGCATCCACCGCACCTGCCACGGCCAGCGCCTCAGGGGCGGTTTCAGAATACCGTTGAAGATAGTCGTCCAGCCTGAGTTGCCCGGTCATGTTGCGTCCATCCCCTCGCGGCCGCCGCTATCCTTGTTCCCGGATCGGGAGTGGAGCGGCTGGTCCCAGCACGAAGAAATTGACAGAGCTGACGCAATAAGGAAAATTTCTATTCATAATGACCATCAAAGAATTTTCTTATAATGGCCATCCAGCGACCCAGCTCCGGCATCTGACGATCCGGCAGCTTCGGTCACTCGCCGCGCTGTCGGCAAAGGGCAGCGTGACGGCGGCCTCGACGCACCTCGGGCTGACGCAGCCGGCAGTCACCCAGCAACTTCGGCAATTGCAGGATCTGGCGGGGCTGCCGCTGGTGCAGCGAACCGGCGACGGCATGTTGTTGACGGAAGCGGGCAAGGAGGTGCTTGCGCTCGCCGATCGCGTCGAAGCTGCGATCGCGGATTGTCAGGGCGCGCTCGATCTTCTGGCCGGGCGAACCGGCGGCACGGTTCATCTCGGCGCGGTCTCGACCGCAAAATACTTCGTGCCGCACGCGATTGCGGCGTTCTCGCAGCGCTATCCGAAGATCGAGATCAAGCTCACTATTGGCAATCGCGAGGACATCCGCGAGGCCATGCACGGCTACGATCTCGATTTCGCGGTGATGGGCCGGCCACCGGCCGATGTCACGGTCGACGTGCGTCAGCTCGGGCGCAACCCGCACATCATCGTCGCGCGCAAGGGACATTGGCTGGAGAAGGATTCCGGCCTCAACCTGACCGACCTCGTGCACGAGACTTTCCTCACCCGCGAGCCCGGATCCGGCACGCGGACGCTGATGGAAGGCATGTTTCAGAAGTCCGATCTCGAGCCGATCATCGGCATGGAGATGAGCAGTAACGAGACCATCAAGCAGGCGGTGATCGCAGGCCTCGGCATCGCGTTCATCTCCGCGCACACGGTCGCGCACGAACTCGCCGAGGGCCGTCTCATCATCCTCGACGTCGCGGGCCTGCCAATCGTCCGGCAATGGTACGTGATCCGCCGCAGCGACAAGGTGCTGCTGCCACCGGCGCAGGCGATGTTCGATTTTCTGGGCTCGGAGGGTTCGAACTACCTGCCGGACGTGCCGGAATTGCGCGGACGCTGACTGAGGCCGCGTTTATTCCGCGGGAAGCAAGCTCTCCGGCCGGCCGGTACCCTCGCTGGCCCCCGCAGTAGCCGCATCGATGCCCCGGTCGAACGTCAGCTTATCAGCTTCATGATCAGCGCCGCTGCCAGGACGCAGATGATCTGGAGCAAGCGCTCGGTGGTGAATATCCTATTGAAGGTCGTCATTACAGTCCCAGCCCGCGATTCGTTCAGCAGAGTGCTAGCACGCCTTCACCGAAGCAATGAAACATCGCGATGATTGGAACCGCATGGCGTGAGATGGTACCGGAACTTTCGCCGGCCTCACTGCGAATTACGGGCGACAGTCTTCTCCGTGCCCTTCAGGCCGCCGCCATTGATGATCGTCATGGTCTGACGACAGAGATCGGCAAAGCCGATCAACAGCACGCTGAACAGGAAGAACAGATTGATGTCATGCGCGTCGGCGCGGGTCAGCGTGCTGAACTCGAAGAAGGGCGGCATGAACGCCCACCAGACCAGCGGAACGGCGAGCAGGATGGCGAATACCGCCGCAGGCGCTCCTGCAACGATCCCCACGATGAACACGGCCGGCAGGAACGCGGCGAAGTAGAGCTGGGCTCCAAGGAGAACGCAGACGCCCTGGAGACTAGCCGAGGCCGCCAGCACGATGAAGGCAAACGCAAAGGCCTGCCAGGACCACGGCCGTATTTTCGGTCCAGAGAACGCTCCCGGGCGGCTCATTGGAAATCCCCTTTTGCGCCGCGAACACGGCTGAGGTTCCAACCAAACTAGCACACCCGTTCAGGGCCGCGATAGATGTGCACTGCGGAAACAGACCATGTGAGTCCCGGTAAATAGCCACCGCGCAGCCACGGTTGACGCCGTAACTCGTCTCGGCCGTTTGCGGATTGGCGCCTATGCCGCCATCAGTTCCCGACCGGCTTGAGCGGGCCCGGACCAGCGACGATCGCCGCAGGCGAAGTACGCCTCGAGCTCCGCCAGCGCGCGGGATTCCCATTCGCCCGCCTGCTCCAGCAGAGACCAGCTCTGGTGCGGCCGGAACGCGGCGGTCTGGCGGTGCAGTGACGCGATCGCCCGATAGCGTCGTACGTTCTCAAGGATGGCTTTCCCGTCCATTTCGAAAACTCCCCAATTCCCATTCGCTGGAGCCAAAGTTGCGTCAGAACCTTTTTCGATTCGTTAGCGGCGGACGGAGAGACGCCAGATAGTTTCCGAATCCTTGCCCGTGCCGCCAGGTGCCTCACTCGAAGGCAGCGTAGATCAACGCCGCGGCCGGCAGCGCAAAGCCGATCCAGGAGGCAAGGATCCAGCCGCCATGCGCAAAGGCAAAGCCGCCGAGCGCGGAGCCCGCGGCACCAGCCGTGAAGAACGTCGCCATATAGAGACCGTTGAGACGGCTGCGGTGTTCCGGGCCGAGCGCGAAGATCGCGCGAAAGCCAAGGACGACGTTGCCCTGCACGCCGAAATCGATCGCGATCGCCGCGATGACGAGGCAGGCGAGATTCAGCGTGGAGCCGGCGACGCCGACATGCGTGATCAGAAAGGCGGCGGCGACCAGCAGCATGGCGGCGAGCGTCGCGCCGCGGCTATGTCCGCGATCGGCGATCCGTCCGGCGATCGGCGCGGCCACGGCGCCGGCGACGCCAGCGAGCGCGAACAGCGCGATGCCGCGCTGCGACAGGCCGAACGCAGGGCTCGACAGCAGAAGCGGCGTCACCGTCCAGAACAGGCTGAACGCTGCGAACAGAAAGGCCTGATAGAGCGCGCGGCGCTTCAGGACCGGCGTGCTCCGCGCCAGCTGCGGCATCGATCGCAGCAAGTCGAGATAATGCAACCGCTCAACCGGCATGCGCCGCGGCAGCGCCCACCAGAGCACGAAAGCAAGCGCGATCATGAGCACAGTCGAGCCAAAGAAGACGGCATGCCACGAGGCGATCGACGTCAGGAAGCTCGAAACCGGCCGCGCCAGCATGATGCCGAGCATCAGGCCGGTCGAGACATTCCCGACAACGCGTCCGCGCGTTGCTGCCGGCGCAAGGTGCGCGGCATAGGGAATGATGATCTGGACCGCGACCGAGCCAAGCCCGATGAAGAGGGCAGCGAGAAGAAATGGCAGGGCCTCCGTCGCGCAGGCGGCGGCCAGCAATGCAGCGGCGCCAAGACCGATCACGGAGCAGATCAACGTGCGGTTTTCGACGAGATCCCCGAGCGGGACGATCAGGAGGAGCCCGACGCCATAGCCGATCTGCGTCATGGTAACGATCAGGCCCGCAGCGTCGTGTGAGAGGCGCAGCGCCGTGCTGATCGGCCCGATCAGCGGTTGCGCATAATAGATGTTCGCCGCGACCATGCCGCAGGCGGCGGCAAGCAGAAGGGTCAAGCGTCGCGAAACCGCGCCCTCGTCGGACACGGCTTCGATCGTGGCATTCATCGTCATCACACACTCCGTGCATAGGAAACGATCGTTTCCTAATTAGTCAAAAATTCAGGCGAGCAGCTTCATCGCGACCTCGACCAGACGCTCGCCGTCGAGCGGCAGTCGCGCCTTGCCGACGACGCGCAGTCCCTGCGTCATGCAGATCATCAGGCGCGCGGTATCGTCGGGATCGACATGGCGAGGGACCGAGCCGTCTGCCTGCCCTTCGCGAATGAGGCCGGCGAGAAAAGCTTCATTGGTTTTGAGCCGGGCCGCAACCCACGCCGCGATCTCCGGATCGACGGCGGCCAGTTCGACGGCACTGCCGACCACGAGACAGCCGCGACGTCCTTCGCTGCCCTGGGACGCCTCAACGTAGGAAAGCAGCACGTTGCGCAGGCGGTCGCGTCCGCTTGTGCCCTGCGCGGCAGCGCGCCGAACTTCGTCCTGGCGCCGCGCCGTGTAGCGCTCGAGCGCGGCGAGGAACACGGCATGCTTGTCTCGAAACGCCTTGTATATGCTGCCTGTCGCAAGCTCCATTGCCGCGGTCAGATCCCCGATCGACGTGGCATGGTAACCGCGTTCGCAAAACACTCGCACCGCCTTGTCGAGCGCCACGTCCAGGTCAAACTCGCGCGGCCGGCCGGGCGGACGGGAGATGGGCTGCAATTCTCGTGCGCTCCTTCGCATTCGCACAATTTAGAGAACAATCGTTTCCAAATCAAGCAGCTCTTGATCGATGATACCTTGACCGCCATTCGCGGCTCTCGGACCAAACTGTCGCAGAGTCTTGTTCAACATCCGTAAGGAACCAACCGGCCTCGCCACGATTTCTCTCGAAAAGAAGAGGAGAGGAACATGGCAAGGCACCTGACACGCGCCCGCCTCGCGCGCTGCGTCGCCGGCGCGGTTTCGACGCTGGTTCTCTGCGCGACCGCTGTCTTCACGATCGCCCGTCACTTCGCTGCGTGAGGGAGAAGTCGCATGACATCCGACCCGGAGGAGTCAGTTCGCTTGCAAGGCTACGGCGAGATGACGCTGCGCACCGCGCTCGCCACGCTGATGGCGCTGCCGGCGCGCGATCGCGCGGAGGCTGCGATCTTCCGCATCCGCGACGCCTCAAGACTTACATCGCGCGAAATCGGCATGCTTGCATCGGAATGGGGTATCTGGCCGACAGGCGAGACCGGCACCGACCAACATTGGCCAGACATCGTCCGCGGCATGGTTCGCGAGGCGCCGCTGCCATCGTTGCTGGTGGCCTTTCTGCTTGGCGTACTGGTGGCGCGCAGATGATGGCGCGCGCTCGCTAAATCGGACTCATGTAAACGAGATCACGGTGTTCCGCGAAACCCGGTGAAACCCGATGGCTCGCGAAATCGCGACCGTTCGTTGAGGAACGGCTGCTAGCGGCAGGGATTGGTCCCCTGTCAAACCGGGACATGGAGACAACCATGACACGTATGAAACTTGTGAGCGCGGCCGCACTGATGGCCACGATTTTGCCGCTCGCGACTGCAAGCCCCAGCCTCGCCGCGGGACGCGGTCCGGGCTGGTGTACCCCGTCGAGTGAAAACGCCGTAGGCGCGTCCGGCCCCGCGATGAGCGGCGGCCAGTTGATGGCCGGGGTCGGCCAGTGCCGACGCCTCGGCGGCTGGCACCACACCAACACGTATGGCTACTGGGGCCCGGGTTATGGATACGCCGAGCCCGGCTGGGGCGCGCCGGCCTACGCTCCGGATGAGTACTGACGCTTCAGCTCTGTAGTGCAAGGCACAGCGGCGCGGTCGATCTCGGCCGCGCCGCATGTGTTTTGCGGAAGCGCCGACCGGAGAATCGTGCCAGGTGGCGGCGACGATGCTCAGCGCGTCGCCGCAATCCTGGCGCGGAAGCTCGCCTGCCCCTGCATGATCTTGTCGACCAACGCATCGAGCGCCCAGAAGCGCTCATGGATGTCGAAGTCGACGGCCCGGCTTCCGATGCAGGAGAATGTACCGAGCCGCTGGTGATACAATTTCGCCAGCTTGGGATAGCCCATCGGCTCGGCCATCGCGGCAAGCGCGAGACAGACGGAAAGATCGTCCGCCAGTGCCGGCTCGGTGGAATGGCGTATCATGAGCCACTTGTACAGATCCGGGTGAAAGTTCGTGAACACGCCAGTGAAACCTCGCGAGCCGGCCTTCATCGCATCGAAGGCGATCGCCGCATTGGCATTCACGACGGCAAGTTTTGAGTTCTTCGTCAGCGCCACCCGGCGTTGCACGGTGGCGAGATCGCAGGATACGTCCTTGAGAATCACGAACCGTCCGCTCTCGGCGCAGAATCTCAGCTCCTCGTCGGAGAGGAGCCGGCGGAACGGCGCGGGGCATTCGTACAGGCCGAGCGGCAGATCGGCCGGCAGGCGATCGAGCAGCCAGCGCAGATGATCCATGAAGGCGGCGCTTCCCTCGTCCTTTGGATCGAGGCGGTTCGTCACCAATACCAGGCCGTCGACACCGGTGGCGGCAATCGAGGTGAGCTCGGTCAACTGATCTTGGCGCGATTCGCTGATATGGCCGGACGCAATAACCGGCAGCCGGCCTGCTGCCTTTCGCGCGACAAAACGGGCGAGCTCAACGCGCTCATCGAGGCCAAGAAACTGCATCTCGCTCGACTGGGCCACGGCGAACAGCGCATCCGCGCCGTTTGCTATGTACCACTCAATGAGGTTTTCGAGCCCCTGAAAGTCGATGGCATCCGCTTCGGTGAAGGGGGTCAGCATCACGGGAATGATGCCTTGGATTGGTGCGGTCACGGGCCAGCTCCTAAAACGGCGGAATCACGTCGATGATAACGACGAGGCCGACGTTGCGCGCCTCGATGGGGAAGGTCAACAGCAGGACGCCGTTATGTAGCGCGGTCGGCACCACGCCGCGCGCTTGGATCGGTGCCTTGTCCCTGTGTCACGTCCGAGCGGACGAGAGATGACGGGCGAGAAATGCGACCCCGCGCGCGGCGCCATCGGCGCTCACGCGATGGGTGGCGAACGCATCACCGACAAATTCGAGGCGGGCGCCATAGCCGTGGGAGAGCAGATCGGCCTGCAGTCGAACGCTTTCTGCATAGGGAACCACTTCGTCGCGCTGACCGTGCCACATGAAAAGCGGCCGCGAACCGATCTCATGCAACCGGTTTGTCACCTCGTAATCGGCAAGGCTCTTCAGGCGTCGATCATGTTCCTCGCGCGTCTGCTCGGCAAAGCTGCCGAGCGGTGGATGGACAGTCCGCGCGGCATCCCGGAAATAGCCTGATGCCATGTAGCTTGCGGCAGCCGCAATCCAATCGTAGCGCGCGAGGCAACCCAGCGTGACGAAGCCGCCCATGGACGTCCCGGCAACACCGATCATCCGGGTATCGAGGAGTCCGCGCCGCTCGTAGAAATCGCGATAGGCCGGAAGCTCGTCGATCGAGCGTTTGAGTATCTCGTAGAAGCGGCCGAGCCGGACCGCGTCATCGCCATCGAAGCGCGCGCCATGCGTGTCTGCTTCCGGCAGGATGGCCCTGAGTCCGGCCCTCGCTAGCATGTATCCGAAGAACGCGCTGACTTCCTTGGACGATCGATAGCCGTGAAAGAAGAAGACGGTCGGCAGCGGCCGTTCCATGGCATCGCGTGGTGCCGCGTGAATCGCCGGGATGCCGTCAATGCTGTCTTCGAACATCAAGATCACGGATACGCTCCTCGGATGGTCCCTAAGCCTTGCAGCCTGCGCTGGAGATCCATCGTGAACCTGGCCGGATCCGAGACGTCCTGCCCGACGATCAGAGGTGCCACCATGTCGAGGATCGCGGCCGAAACGGCTGGCCGGCACGCGTAGGAAAAGCATTCCCCCCAGCCGACAAGTCCGTTCTCCGCTGTGATCCGTACGAGGACGGTTTCGAACCGGTCCCACCGCTGCGGCGTGAGATCAATGCCATCTCCTCCGTCCGCGAACGGTATGTCGAGCTCGTAAACTTCAACTGCTGCAATGCGCATTCTGCATTCGCATTCTGGTCGTTTCTCACCACTCGGAAAGGCGGCTTGGAGAGCCGACGAACTCGCCATCGACGAACGAACCGCCCTGCGCGAATTCGCCGGGCCTCAAGATTGCGTCCATGGCGGGGTACGGATCTTTCTCGATGATCGCAGCCGCATAGTCTTCCGCCCGGTCGAGTGGCCTGTAACCGAGCACGTCGGCCTCGGCGCCATCATAGAAGGAACGCGCATTGTCCGAGACACCATATGCCACCGCGTATCTCAAATCGGGCTTCCGTACGCCAATGGCCACGAGCTGCGCGAAATCGCGAGGACTGAGCCAAATCGAGAGTCGTCGTCGATCGATCGGTTCCGGTTCGGCCGAACCGATCCGGATGCAGAGCACGCGGAGTCCGTACTTGGCAGCGAAGAACGCACCGAGCAGCTCGCCGAAGGCCTTGGTCACCCCGTAGCGGCTGTCCGGACGCAAGGGACTATCGGCGCTCAGGCGGCGATTGCGGGGATACATGCCGACCACGTGATTGCTGCTGGCGTAGATGACACGCTCGACACCGGTTGCTCGCGCCGCTTCAAAGACGGCGATGCACCCCTCGATGTTCCCGGCGATCTGATCCTGCCACGGAGCATCCGTTGTGCAACCAGCCAAATGCAGGACGGCACGGCAGCCCGACATGGCCGCGCGCAACCCGTTCTGGTCGGCAAGGTCGCACACGACCTGCTCGTCTTCGCTGGACTCAATGAACTTGCTCCGGTCGAGCAGACGCAGTTTGAATCCAGCGCGCCGCAAGTGGGGAATCGTCATCCTCGCCACGCTGCCCGCCCCGCCCGTTAGCAGCAGCCGATCTTCCGCGCTCATATCGATATCTCCCTCTGCACGCCTCAAGCCTCCAGCGAAATGTGGACGGCCCCCTGAAGGCTTCGGCCCGGCTGCAAGACCACTCGGCCGGCGCCCTGTATCCCGGCTTCCGTCATATTGAATCCGTCAGCCGCGTGACTGGTCGGCTCGACGCAAAGGTATTGCACCTATCCAGGCTGGTGCACGACCAAGTGTCCGAACGTCGCATCCGCCCATATGCGGATGACGTCGCGGTTGAACCTGCGAATTTCGAACGTTCCATCCCAGCCGCTGCGATAGAGCGTGACTGGCTCCTCCGGCAGAGAACGTTCGGGACAAGAATGTCTCGTGGCACGCCGTCGCGCCCCAGACGAAGATCGATCACGCGACCTCCGAGCGCCGGAGCGATCTGGAGTCGCGCCCCACTCTCGGCCAGCTCAAAGATCCCTTGCAACTTCGTTCTCCGTCATGCTGGGTTCGGCGGCCTCCTTCGCTTTGGGGAAGAAGGCCGTCCGGTTCTCGTTACGCAGAAGCAAGACCGCTGACCTGTGTTGCCGTCGCGCGCCGCTCACCGATGACTATCGCGACGACCAGAAAGGCAACAATGTCAAAGACGGAGAGCAAGACGAACAACGGCTCGTAACCGAACACGCCAGATAGTTGCCCGAGCAGGAGCGAGAATAGCGTTCCACCGATCCAACCTGCCATGCCGCACATCCCTGTCGCCGCCGCGATATCCCGTTTCTCGAACACGTCCGTGCCGAGGGCATAGAGGAGGCTGGACAGCATTCCATGCGCGAACGCACCAAGGGAGAAGAGCATGATCGCAGCGATCGGGCCGCTGACCAGCCCGAGGAGCCCCGGACCGATCATGCAGGATGCGCCTATACCGACGACCGCAATCCGCGAATTGATGCGCGTCATGCCGAACATTCTGACGAGCAGCGGGGCCAAATATCCGCCGAGGATGCAGCCGAGGTCGGAGCCAAGGAACGGCAGCCATGCGAACAAGGCAAACTGCTTGATGTCCATTCCGCGCGCGGTGATCATATAGAGCGGAATCCAGAAGCTGAAGGTTTGCCAGGCCGGCTCGGTCAGGAACCGCGCGACCGCGATGGCCCAGAACTGACGCTTCGCCAGAACCTCGCTGAACGAGGGCTTGGCAAGCACGGATGCGTCCTGTCCCGCCAGGATGTACGTGCGCTCCTCCTCGCCGAGGCGGCCATGCTGCTCCGGATCGCGATACAGAAAGAACCACAGCAGCCCGTAGACGGCAGCCATCGTGCCGCTGATCACAAACGCGACCTGCCATCCCCAAGCGAGCGATAGCCAGATTACGAGGGGCGGGGCGATCGCACCGCCGATCGAACTGCCTGTGGTGACCCAGCCGGCTGCGACGGATCGTTCCTTCGCCGGAAACCAAATGCCAAACGTCTTCACTGCGGATGGAATGGCCGCGGCTTCAGAAACTCCCAGCAAGGCCCGGAAAAGCGCCAGCGACAGCCAGCCGCCCGCCAATGCATGCAGTGCGCAGGCAGCCCCCCAAGCAACGGAAAAAAGAGAAAATCCGCGTCGAAGGCCAATGAAGTCGACGATGTAGCCCGCAAGAGGCTGCATGAACGCGTAGCAGAGGCCGAACGTTGCAACGATATAGGAATATTGTTGGGTCGAGAAATTCAGCTCATGCTGGAGCGTTGGGGCCAAGACGCCCAATATGTTTCGGTCGATGTAGTTGATCACGGTCCCGGTTGCGACCAGCGCCAACATGTACCAACGTAAGCCAGGCAATGCCTTCATGTTTCCTCTCCAAGAGTGACCTCTCCGGGTCATTCGTTTCCGTAGATGCCCGCGATGTCCTGCTACCATCGACGGAGGAACTCAGCGCTGAGGTAAAAATTGGCAGCGCACAGGGCGCAACGACCTTCACCCGCCGAAGCGCCACGGCCCAATTCGCGCTCGAATACGTCGCACGCCACCCCGATATCAGTTGTTTTCAGAGCACGGAGCAGTGACGTCCTTTTTGTCAGAGCAGGAAGTCGAATTCCGCGAATTTTGTCGCCTCGCGGAACGAGCCATCGATCACGGTTACTGCCGATGCTGCCGTAAGAAGCGCGCGTCTCCTTCTCTCGATTTTTCTTTGAAGGCGATGTTGCGCACGGTTGCTCTTTGAGCTCAAGTTACGCCAGTCATTCACGGCGTCCGCAGTCCCACGAAGTGAGACTAAAGCGCGATAGCTGGATGAATCGTCATCCCTCTTCAGGTTATTGTTTGAGCATGATCTTCGCGCAAAACGCGTTCCGCGTTTGTCGCAAGGGAAAACCGCTTCACACTTTGCGCTAACGCGGCCCTTCGGGCCGGATCGTGCTCTAGAAAATAAGCTTTGGCGTCATGCCCATCAGGCCGCGTCTACGTGCTGGCGGCTGAGCTAACGTGCAGTTCGCAGGATGTTGGCCATCCGGAGGAAATCGTGTCTCTGAGCAGAAACTTCGCCACCACATCGATCTGCTCGGATGCCATCAATGGCGGGACGTGTCCGCAATCGTCGAACTGAAAGACGTTGGCCACTCGATTGCGCTTGCGCATCTCGGCCGCGAGATCGAACGACAGCAGGTCCGAATTTATGCCGCGCAGCACCAGCACGGGCACGTTGATGGCTTCCCAATAGTCCCACAGGTTCAACGCCGCGAACCAGGGCAACCTGAAGCCCTTGGCGATAGCGGGATCGCATAGCAGCGCATAGCCCTGCCGGCCGTCATCCCAGCGGACGCTATGTTCGGTCAGGTGACGCCAGTGCTGATCGGCGAGCTTGCCGTAAGGCGCCAGCACCGTCCGGAAGTACGTCTCGGCATCCTCGATGGACTTGAACAGCGCCGGCATGTTGCCGATGTACTGGCCGATCCGTTGCAACCCCGTCGACGACACGAAGGGACCGATGTCGTTGATGACGAGCCTGCGCACGATGCTGCCGGAGAAACCGGCCATGATCATGCCGATCAGGCCGCCCAGCGAGGTCCCGACCCAATCCACCTCGGACACGCCGAGACGCGCGATCAACGCGTTCATGTCGGCGCAGTATTGCGGCAGCGTGTAGTGGTCGGGGTTGTCGATCCAGCCGCTGCGGCCTCGGCCCGGCAGGTCCGGGCAGATCACGCGACGGCCGGCAGCGACCAGCCGTGCCGCAAGATGATCGAAGTCCCGCCCCTGCCGCGTCAGCCCGTGAACGCAGACGATCGGCCTCTTGTCGTCGACGGGCCCCCAATCGGTGTACGCCAGCTGGTGGAAACCAGACGGCGAAAGGCCCTGCACGACACCCTGGCGATCAGGCCGAGGCTGCTGCGACCCGTCCCTTCGAACCCTCAATGCCGCCTCTTCCGAACCGTCAGACATCCCGCCTCTCCTGGCAAGTCACGACACGAACGCTTGCCGCGCACGGCGCCGACAACCCGTGAGCCAATTGACGTTCGTTCAACAACGCTACGATTTCCAGTTTTTGCGCATCTCTTCGAAATTGTCCGTCATGCGCTGCTTGATCAGGTTGAACACCTCGGCGTTGGACTTCGCCGTCATCTCGGCAAACTCGCGAGCGCTGGTCAGTGCCGCCTCGAACGACTTGGCCGCCAATTCGCGTCCCTGCTCGCCGGAAAGCTTCATGTCACGCATCATCGCCGCCGCGTGCTCCGATGCGGAGCGAAGAATTTCCAGCTGATGGCGCGACACCTCGGCCGCCGTTTCGTTCGACAGCTGAGCCGCCTTGGAGATGGCATCGATCGTGTTGCGCTGCCTCTCGAGCAATGCGGGCACGTCGACATCGGGCAATTTGAACGTCCGTGAGAGTTGCTCCATCTGCTCTTTCACGGCCTGAGCGATCTTGTCGGCGTCTGTCGTCATACATCTCTCCTTGAATATTCTACCTGTTCGCTGGATCGATCGATGCTTGAGAGCGTGCAAAGCGCTGTGCTTCGGCCTGCGTCTCGAAGATGTGCGGGGCGACGTGGCGCTCGGCGAGCCCTTCGCCCAGCTTCAGGCGCATGAAGGCGCTGGTGGTGTAGCGCGAGGCCGAGCTGTAGTAACGCTGCTCGAGATAAGCGATCATCGAGAAATAGGTGTCACTGACGCTCGGCTCCAGATGGAAGCCGTCGTAGTTTGCGACCAGCGCCACCGGCTTGCCGACGGCGCGACAGGCGCGCTCGACCTCGCGCCGGACCAGATCGACGTCCTCGACGGTCCTGACGTCAAAGCCCTCGAAATTGACGAACAGCGTGTTGCGCTCGGCATCATAGCCGATACGGTCGGCGAGACCCCGGCCGAGCAGCATGTGGGCGAGCCCCATCGGTCCCTCACGGAAGATGCGCGGGTCCATCGGGCGCACGTTGCGGATCTGCGGCTCGAAATCCATCTGACCGAGAATGTCGCGGTCGATGTCGATGCCGGGCGCCACCTCGATCAGCTCGACGCCGACCGGCGTCCGCTGCAGCACGCAGCGCTCGGTGACATAGAACACCGGCTGGCCGGTCTCGGCGGCATGCTCGCCGCTGAAGGTGATCTGCTCGACCGCGGAGATGAACTTCTTCGCGGAGCCTTCGCGCAGGACGTGCAGCGCGCCGTCCTCGACCGCGACCTTCAGGCCGCCGCTGGTGAAGGTGCCCGCGAACACCAGCTTCTTCGAGCTCTGCGAGATGTTGATGAAGCCGCCGGCGCCGGCAAGCCGCGCGCCGAAGCGGCTGACATTGACATTGCCCGCGCCATCCACCTGCGCCATGCCGAGGCAGGCCAGATCGAGCCCGCCGCCGTCATAGAAGTCGAACTGCTGGTTCTGGTGGATCACCGCGTCCGGATTGAGCGCGGTGCCGAAATTGAGCCCGCCCTGCGGCATGCCGCCGATGATGCCGGGCTCGGCGGTCAGGGTCAGGAATTTCAACATGTGCTCTTCGGCGGCAACCGCGGCGACGCCCTCGGGCATGCCGATGCCGAGATTGACGACGCCGCCCGGCGGCAGCTCGAAGGCGCAGCGCCGCGCGATGATCTTGCGCTCGTCGAGCTCCAGCGGCTTGACGCGGTCCATCGGCACGCGCTGGCGGCCGGAGAAGGCGTGGCTGTAGGTCGCGCCGTAGGTCTGGACGTGATTGGTGGGGTCGGCGACGACGACGCAGTCGACCAGGATGCCGGGTATCTGCACCTCGCGCGGGTTGAGCGAGTTGCTCGCCGCGATGCGTTCGACCTGGACGATGACGAAGCCGCGCGAATTCTTCGCCGCCATGGCCATCGCCAGATTGTCCAGCGTCAACGCCTCGCGCTCCATGGTGATGTTTCCGGCCGGATCGGCCGTGGTGCCGCGCAGCAGCGCCACGTTGACCGGAAAGGACTTGTAGCGCAGCCACTCCTCGTCATTGATCCGCATCAATTCGACGAGGTCTTCGGTGGTGCTCTCGTTGAGCTTGCCGCCCTGCAGGCGCGGATCGACGAAGGTCTTCAGACCCACCTTGGAGATCACGCCGGGACCGCGCGCGGCGATGTTGCGATAGAGATGGGAGATGCAGCCGAGCGGCAGATTATAGGCCTCGATCCGGTTGGCGAGCGCGAGCTCACCGAGCTTGGGTACCAGCGCCCAGTGACCGCCGACCACGCGCTTCAGAAGACCGTCATGGGCGAGCCGATTGAGGCCGCGGTCGGCGGCATCGCCGGGCGCGGCGGCGAACATCAGCGTCAGATCCGACGGATGGCGGGTCTCGCGAAACCGCTTCTCCAGCGCGATCAGGAGCTCGTCGGGGGTGCCGATGCCGACGAAGCCGGATGTGCAGACCGTGTCGCGATCGCGGATGATGGCGACAGCCTCGTCGGCGGAAACGATCTTGTCTTTGCTCATCATGCGAGTTCCCGGGTCATCGCGCTAGTCCCTGGCTGCCAGCCACGCCGATATGCCCTTGCTCAGCGATCCCTGCGACTTGCTCGACACGAACAGGCCGACATGGCCGCCGGGCAGCTCGATCTCCGAATAATCCTTGGTGCCGACATGCTCACCGAGCGCGCGCGAGCAGGTCGGCGGGATGATGTGGTCGTTCAGCGCAAACACGTTGAGCACCGGCGCGGTGAGCTTCGAAAGATCGACGCGCCGTCCCGACAGGACGAACTCGCCCTTCACCAGCTTGTTGTCCTGGTAGAGGTCCTTGAGCCACTGCTTGGCGGCCTCGCCCGGATGGGCCGGCCGGTCGGCAAGCCACTTCTCCATCCGCAGGAAGTTCATCAGCCTGGCTTCGTCGTCGAGGACGTCGATCAGGTCGACGTTGTATTTGGTCAGCGAGCGCATCGGCGTCATCAGGGAGAACACCGAGCTCATGAACTCGCCGGGCAGCCCGCCATAGGTATCGACGAGCTTGTCGACGTCTGCACGATCGAGGCTGCGGGTCCAAAGGTTGAGGAAGCCGTGATGGGTGTCGGGATCGTCGCGGTCGGCATGGAAGTCGATCGGCGTGATCGTCAGCACCAGACCCTTGACCTTGTCCGGATGCAGCGCGGCATAACAGGTCGTGAACACCCCGCCTTCGCAGATGCCGAGCAGCGTGATCCGGTCATGGCCAGTCTCGCGGCAGACCCGCTCCACCGCGGCGTGGATGTAGTCGTCAACGTAATCGTCAATCGTCAGCCAGCGCTCGGTGCGGTTGGGCTGGCCCCAATCGACCAGCCAGAGATCCAGCCCCTGGCGCAGCAGGCTGCGGACCAGCGAGCGGTCCTCCTGCAGGTCGGCCATGGTGTAGCGGCCGATCAGGCCATAGGCCAGCAGCACCGGCGTCCTGACCTTCTGCTCGGCGATGGGGGCGTAGCGAAACAGCTCGACCTTGTCGCGGCGCATGATGAGCGTCTTCGGCGTCGCGCCGACATCGACGTCATCGTCCCTGATGGTCGACAACAGCTTACCGGCCTTCAGCAGCTTGTCGGTCATCTCGGCGAACGGGCCGGTCCCGTTTGGCTGGTCGCTGCTCATGCCTCTCCCCGCGATCCCGCTTCACCCAAGCGCCGCTCCAGCGCCCGCACCTCACGCCTGAGCTCGGTGAGCTGGCGCGTCACCTCGTCGAAGTCGCGCTGGGTCGGGATGCCCAGCACGGCAGCGATGGTGTCGGCGATCTCGGATTGCCGCGCTCGGTATTCGGTCGCGGCCTGCAGCAATTGCTTCTGCGCGACCAGAAACTCCTCGGTGCGCTGGTTGGCGATCAGCTCCTCATTGGCAAGCTCGTTCCAGGCCCCAAGATGCTCGCGCCAGCCGGCGTCCTTGGCCTTTCCATCCGGTTGCCTTGCGCTGAACTGCTCCGCCGCGCGCATCCAGGGTTTTGCGGCCACCACTTGATAGGCCGCGAGCTTGCCTTGCAGGTCGCTCCAGGCCGCCGTCAGATGCGCGAGCTTGCGGTCGAAATCCAGCACGTCGGCAAGTCGCGGCCCCTTCGCCATCCGCTCAATGGCTTCAGCGAGGTCATTGCCGGCGGTCATGCCAAAACCGCTCTCGGCGGCGCGCTTCATGATGAAGGGCAGCATCGAGCTCGACCAGGTCTCGCCGATTCCGGCGGTGACGCCGGCCATCGCGCGCCAGGATTCCATCCATTGCGCGGCGAGCGGCCCAAACGGATTGGCCTGGCTCTCCTCAGCCATGGGAGGCCTGCACATAGCGGTTGCTGCCGTCGTCGAAGGCCGCGCTGTAGATCGCGTAGGCATCGTCCAGCGTCAGCTCCCTGGGATTGTTGACCAGGAGGCGCGTCTGCTTCATCGCATCCTCGGCAAGCTTCTTCAGATCGTCGCGGCCGATCCCGACGTCGGCGAGCGAGGGCGGCACCTTGCAGTCGCGACCGATCGAGGCCATCTCGTCGATGAAGGCCCGCGCCTTCTCCGCCTGACTGCCGCGTAGGCCGGGCTTCACGATCTCGGCCAGCTCCGCATAGAGCGGCTCGGCCGCTGCCAGGTTGAACTCGAGCACATGCCGCAGCACGAGCGCATTCGACAAACCATGGGGCACGTGGAAGATCGCGCCGATCGGATAGGCCAGCGCGTGAACGGCTGCCACGGGAGCATTCGCAAACGCCATGCCGGCGAGCATCGAGCCCAGCAGCATCTGCGAGCGGGCCTCGAGGTCTTTGCCATTCTCGCAGACGCGACGCACATTGGCCGACAGCAGCGCCAGCGCCTGCCGCGCGAGCTGGTCTGACATCGGGTTCTTCTTGACCTTGCTGGTGTAGGCCTCGATGGCGTGCACCATGGCGTCGATGCCGGTCGCCGCGGTGACGGCCGCCGGCAGGCCCAGCGTCAGTTCGGGATCGAGGATCGCCCAGTCCGGGATCAGGACCGGCGAGACCACGCCCTTCTTCTCCGTGGTCGGCGTGGTGACGATCGCGATCGGCGTCACCTCGGAGCCGGTGCCGGCCGTGGTCGGCACCAGCAGCAGCGGCAGGCGCTTTCCTTTGGCCAGCCCGACGCCATAGATGTCATCCAGGCGATCCGGCGTCTTGGCGAGGTAGGCGACGAGCTTTGCGGTATCGAGCGCGCTGCCGCCACCGATCGAGAGTACGAGCTCGATGTTGCCCGCCTGGCAGGCCGCGACCGCCGCTTCGACGACATGGGAGGGCGGATCGGCGACGACGTCGTCGAACACGCTGACCTCGATCCCGGCTTCGGCCAGCGAATCCTCGGCGCCCTTGGTCAGGCCTACGCCGCGCACGCCCTTGTCGGTCACCAGCATGACGCGGCGGGCACCATAGCTGGCGACGAGTTCGTCGATCTTCCGCGAGGCACCCGGCTCGAACAGGATGTTCGACGGCGACTGGAAGGTGAATTTTCCGATCATGTTCCCTCTCCTCTTCTCAATGGTGCCCGGACTCACGCTCGCCGATGCAGCACCACCATCTTTTCCTGTGTCATGTCGCGCATGGTGTAGGGGATGCCACCGACGCCGTAGCCCGCCTCGCGCCGTCCGGCGAACGGCATCCAGTCGGTCCGGAACGTGGTGGGGTCGTTGATCATGACCGCCGACGCATCGAGCCGCTCGCTGGCGCGCAGCGCGACGTCGATGTCCTCGCTGAACACGCAGGCCTGGAACGGTACCCGCAGCGAATTCGCCTGCGCGATCGCCTGGTCCAGATGCGCGTAACGATAGACGCACACGGCCGGACCGAACACCTCCTCGCGCGACACCCTTGCGTCGGCCGGCGGCTCCAGCAGGACCGTCGGCTGCATCGTGGTGGCCGACAGCCGCTCACCGCCGATCGCCCGCTGCGCGCCGGCCGCCACCGCCTCACCGATCCAGTCGGTGATGCGGTCGACCTCCTTGGGATTGATCAGGGGCCCGACCTCGGTCTCCAGCAAGGTCGGATCGCCGGTCCGCAGCTTGGCGACACGGGCGACCAGGCGCTCGGTGAAGGTCTTGAAGATGGCTTCGTGCACGAAGATGCGCTGGGTCGACACGCAGACCTGGCCGGCATGGTAGAAGCCGCCCTTCACCAGCGGCTCGATGATGCGATCGAGATCGGCGCTGCGATCGACGATCGCGGGTGCCACGCCGCCATGCTCGAGCGCCGAACGGGTGCCATGCGCGAGCTTGCTGTGCAGCCGCCAGCCGACGCTGGCCGAGCCGATGAAGCTCAGGAAGCTGATGCGGGGATCGCAGGCGAGCTGTTCGGCAAGCGCGTTGCCGCGCGGCATGAAGGTCTGGCACCAGGCCTCCGGCAGGCCGGCCTCATGCAGCAGCGCGACGAAATCACGGCAGCTCAGCGGCGTCGCGCTCGCCGGCTTGACGATGACGGGACAGCCGACCGCGACCGCCGGCGCCACCTGGTGCACGATCAGATTGAGCGGATGGTTGAAGGCGGAGATCGCGAACACGACACCGATCGGCTCGCGCGTCGTGAAGGCCCAGCGCTTGGCGGAGGCCGCCGTCAGTCCCATCGGGATCTCGCGTCCGGCAAAGGCCCGGAGCTCGTCGGCGGCGCAGTGCAGGCCGTCGATGGCCCGCGTCACCTCGATGATCGCGTCCGTCAGCGGCTTGCCGCCTTCGCGCGCGATCTGGCGCGCGAATTGGTCCCGCCGTCCGTCCAGAAGACCGGCAGCCCGCCGCAGCACCGCAATGCGCGCATGCGGCGCCAACCAGCCGTCGCGATCGCCGAGGACGCGCACCGCCGCCCCAAGCTTGGCTTCCATTGCCTCGACATCGTCGACCGGGACCTCGGCAAAGGCGACCCGGTCGAACGCTTGTACAACCTGTAGCATCATTCTCTCGTCAGGACGGCTCAACGCCGAGCTTGCGGTTGCGCAGCTCATCGACCAGCACGCGCGTGTTCTCGGAATAGTCGATGGCCACATCGACGAGATGGACGCCGCCGCCCTTGAAGGCCGCTTCCAGCGTCGGCAGCAGCCCGTCCACCGAGGTGACGCGCGAGCCCTTGGCGCCGTAGGACTCCGCATAGCGGACGAAGTCGGGATTGCCAAAGGAGAGGCCGAAGTCCGGGAAATTGTCGACCGCCTGCTTCCAGCGGATCATGCCGTAGGCACCGTCGTTGAGGATCAGCACGACCAGGTTGAGCTTGAGGCGGACCGCGGTCTCCAGCTCCTGGCTGTTCATCATGAAGCCGCCGTCGCCGCAGATCGCCATCACCCGGCGGTCCGGATAGAGCATCGCCGCCATCATCGCCGACGGCAGGCCGGCGCCCATGGTGGCGAGCGCGTTGTCGAGCAGCAGCGTGTTGGCGACATAGGTCCGGTAATTGCGCGCGAACCAGATCTTGTACATGCCGTTGTCGAGCGCGACGATGCCGTTCTCGGGGATCACCTGGCGGATGTCGTGCACCAGCCGCTGCGGCGTCACCGGCCAGCGGCTTTCCGTGGCGCGGTCGGAGATCCGGCCGAGAATGCCTTCGCGCAGCGGCAGCAGCGCCCTGGCGTTCGGCAGCCGGCCTTCGAGCCGATCGGCGAGCAGCTCGAGGCTCGGGCCGACGTCGCCCACCACCTCGGCATGCGGGAAATACACTTGTTCCACCGTTGCCGGCGTATAGCTGACATGGATCACCTGCGGCCCCTTCGGGCCCATGATGAAGGGCGGCTTCTCCACGGTGTCGTGGCCGATGGCGATGATCAGATCGGCCTGGTCGATCGCCTCATGCACATAGTCGCGTTCGGACAGCGCAGCCGTGCCCATGTAAAGGCTGGTGCCGCCGGGCACGGTGCCCTTGCCCATCTGGGTCGTGAAGAAGGGAATCCCGGTCCGCCGCACGAAGCCGGCGATGCCGAAGGTCGAGCGTGGCCGGCTGGCGGCCGCGGCCAGCATGATCAGCGGCTTCTTCGCTGTCAGGATCATCTCGGCCGCGCGGTCCAGGGCTGCGCGATGCGCCACCGGAATCTCGATCGGGTGGATCGGCACCATCGGCACCGGCTCGACCTCGTCGCCAGCGATGTCCTCAGGGAGCTCGAGCAGGACCGGGCCCGGACGCTCCTCCATCGCGACACGGAAGGCATCGCGCACCAATGTCGGAATGCTGGCGGCGCTGACGATCTGCCGGGACAGTTTTGTGAGCGGCTTCATCGACGCGACCACGTCGACGATCTGGAAGCGCGCCTGACGGCTGCTCATGATCGCCTTCTGGCCGGTGATCATCACCATCGGCATCGCGCCAAGATGCGCATAGGCCGCGCCGGTCGAGAAGTTCAGCGCGCCCGGACCGAGCGTCGAGATGCACACGCCGGGCCGTCCCGTCAGCCGGCCATGCGTCGCCGCCATGAACGCCGCCGCCTGCTCATGGCGGGTCAAGATCAGCTGGATCTTCGAATTCCGGAGCGACTCGACGACGTCGAGATTTTCCTCCCCCGGCACGCCGAAAATCCGGTCAACGCCCTCATGTTCCAATGCTGCGACCAACAGGTCAGAGCCCTTCGTCATCTTCCTCTCCTTGTTGCCGAGCACCGCAGTGCACCACGTAATCGCGCCAGGCTTCTCTTCCATCGGCTTTCAGTTTCTTGTTTCCTGCCGAACTATACGATGCGGGACGACAGTCCTGCCAATTGCAGGGTGGACCGTCATAAAGCTCGAAGGCCTTCCGTCTCAGATAGCGAGACTGCCGGGCCGGGAGTTCGCCTGATAACCCACCGATCGGAGATGTGCTGGCCTGGTGACCAGCGATCCGAACGGCCGCCTCATGCTCCCGTGACGATCAATGGCTCAGAGCGCTTCACCACATTCCATTCCCCGCCTTTGCAGAATCAGGTCACCAGGCGCTTGATCACCGCGCCCGCAAAATCCGCCGTCGAGACCTTGCCGCCGAGATCGGCGGTGCGAACATTGTCGACCTGCAGCGTCTGCTCGATCGCCGCGCGGAGCCGCGTCGCAAGATCGTCCCTGGCGACGTGCTTGAGCATCAACCCGGCCGCGAGCAGCAGAGCGAGCGGATTGGCAATCCCCTTCCCGGCGATATCAGGTGCCGAGCCGTGCACCGCCTCGAAGATCGCGGCCTTCTCGCCAATATTGGCGCCGGGCGCCATGCCCAGCCCGCCGACGAGGCCAGACATCTGATCGGACAGGATATCGCCGAACAGATTGGTCGTGACGATGACGTCGAACTGCCACGGGTTCATCACGAGCTGCATGGCGCAGGCATCGACAATGCGGTCATCCATCGCGATCCGCCCCTCATATTCTTTGGCGATCTCGCGGCCGGCTTGCAGGAACAGCCCGGTCAGCGCCTTCAGCACGTTGGCCTTGTGCACCACGGTGACCTTCTTGCGGCCGTGCGCGAGCGCGTATTCAAACGCGAAGCGGACGATGCGCCGTGCCTCCGCGTGCGTGTTGACGCCCGAGGAGATCGCAACCGCGTGCGGATCGTCACCGACGGCGATGAAGTGCTCGAACGCCACATAGAGGCCTTCGATGTTCTCGCGGATCAGGACGAGGTCGATGTCCTCGTAGCGACCGCCGGGCACCATCGTCTTCACTGGACGCAGATTGGCGTACAGCCCGAACTCCTCGCGCAGGCGGACGTTGACCGAGCGGAAGCCGCCACCCACCGGCGTCGTCAACGGCCCCTTCAATGCAAGCTTGGTGCGGCGGATGCTGTCGACCAGAGCTCCCGGCAGCGGATCGCCGGCGCTCTCGATCCCGGCCATGCCGCCCTGCTGCACGTCCCACTCGAACGGCGAACCCAGCGCATCGAGAATGCGCGTCACCGCTGCCGTGATCTCGGGACCGATCCCGTCACCGGGTATCAATGTCGCCGGAATTTTGCCTGCCATCTTCATTTCCTCTGTCTTGATCTTGCCTGAGAGACCGGCGGCGCGTCACGCCGCAAGCTGGCGCAGCACGTAAGGCAGGATGCCGCCGTGCTTGTAGTAGTTGAGCTCGTCGAGCGTATCGATGCGGCAGGTCAGCGGGACCTGCTTCGCCGTGCCGTCCGCCATCGCGATGTCGATCGTGATGCGCTGGCCCGGTGTGATGTCGGTGAGCCCCCTGATCGAGACCTGCTCGGCGCCGGTCAGGCCGAGGCTCTTCCATGACGTGCCTTCATCAAAGACAAACGGCAGGATGCCCATGCCCACCAGGTTGGAGCGATGGATGCGCTCGAAGCTTTGCGCGATCACCGCACGGACGCCAAGCAGTTTGGTACCCTTTGCCGCCCAGTCGCGCGAGGAGCCGTTGCCATATTCGACGCCGGCGAACACGACCAGCGGGACCTTGTCACGCTCGTAGCGCATCGCCGCATCGAAGATCGACATCCGCTCGCCGGACGGCTGATGCACGGCCCAGCCGCCTTCCGGCGTCGCGCCACCCTCGCCCGTCACGGCAAAATTCTTGATGCGGATGTTGGCGAAGGTGCCGCGCACCATCACCTCGTGATTGCCGCGCCGCGTGCCGTATTGATTGAAATCCTCCTGCCGGACCTGGCGGCCGCGCAGGAACTCTCCTGCCGGCGACGATAGCTTGATCGAGCCCGCCGGCGAGATGTGGTCGGTCGTGATCTTGTCGCCGAACAGACCGAGGATGCGCGCGCCGACGATGTCGCCGGTCGGCGCGGGCTTCATGGTGATGCTTTCAAAGTAAGGCGGGTTCTGCACGTAGGTCGACGACATGTTCCAGCGGTAGGTCAGGTCGGTCGCGACCTTGACCGCCTTCCAGTTGGCATCGCCCTCGAACACGTCGGCATACTTGGTCTCGAACATCGTACGCGTGACATTGTCGCGGATGAACTGTTCGATCTCGGCATTCGACGGCCAGATGTCCTCGAGGTAAACAGGCAGGCCGTCAGGGTTCTTGCCGAGGGGCTCATTGACGAGATCGACCTGGAGGGAGCCGGCGAGCGCGTAGGCCACCACGAGCGGTGGCGATGCGAGATAGTTTGCCTGCACGTCAGGCGAGATGCGGCCTTCGAAGTTGCGGTTGCCGGAGAGCACGGCTGCGCCGATCACACCATTGTCGTTAATCGATTTGGAAATCTCCTTCTGCAGCGGCCCGGAATTGCCGATACAGGTCGTGCAGCCGAAGCCCACGAGATAGAAGCCGAGAGCGTCGAGGTCCGCCTGCAGTCCGGACTTCGCAAGATACTCCGCCACCACCTGCGAGCCCGGCGCGAGCGAGGTCTTGACCCAGGGCTTCACGGTGAGGCCCTTGCGCACCGCATTGCGCGCCAGAAGCCCGGCGCCGATCAGCACCGACGGGTTGGAGGTATTGGTGCAGGAGGTGATCGCCGCGATGACGACATGGCCGTGGCCGAGCTTGAAATCCTTGCCTTCGACGGCGAACTGCCTTTCGGCCTGGCCCTGCTTGCTGTACTCGCCCTCGAGCGCGGTGACGAAGTTCGTTTTGGCGACGGACAGGCCAAGCCGGCCCTCGGGGCGCTTCGGTCCTGCGAGCGAGGGCACGACCTCTTCGAGATTGAGCTCCAGCGTGTCGGTGAACACCGGATCCGCCATGCCTGGCGTCCGGAACAGGCCCTGCGCCTTGGCATAGGCCTCCACCAGTGCGATGCGGTCGCTCGCGCGGCCGGAGAGATTGAGATAGTTCAGCGTCTCCCGGTCGACCGGGAAGAAGCCGCATGTTGCGCCATATTCCGGCGCCATGTTGGAAATGGTGGCGCGGTCGGCCAAGGTCATGTGATCGAGGCCGGGCCCGTAGAACTCCACGAATTTGCCGACCACGCCCTTCTTGCGCAGCATCTGAGTGACGGTGAGCACGAGGTCGGTCGCCAGTACGCCCTCGCGGAGCTTGCCGGACAGCTTGAAACCGATCACCTGCGGCACCAGCATCGACAGCGGCTGGCCGAGCATCGCGGCTTCGGCCTCGATGCCGCCGACACCCCAGCCGAGCACGGCCAAACCATTGGCCATGGTGGTGTGGCTGTCGGTGCCGACCAGCGTGTCCGGATAGGCGAAGGTCTTGCCGTCGCGCTCGGCGGTCCACACCGTCTGCGCCAGATATTCGAGATTGACCTGATGGCAGATGCCGGTACCGGGCGGCACCACGCGGAAATTGGCGAACGCACCCTGTCCCCATTTCAGGAAATTGTAGCGCTCACCGTTCTGCTCATATTCGCGGGTGACGTTGTCATGCAGCGCCTGCGCATTGCCGAAATGATCGACCACGACGGAATGGTCGATCACGAGGTCGACCGGCACCAACGGATTGATCTTCGCGGGATCGCCGCCGAGCTTCTCCATGCCGTCACGCATCGCCGCGAGATCGACCACGGCGGGGACGCCGGTGAAATCCTGCATCAGCACGCGTGCCGGCCGAAAGCCGATCTCGGCCCCGGCTGATCCGCGGTCTTCGGTCCAGCGCGCGAGCGCCTCGATGTTGGCGCGCGTCACCGACTGGCCGTCCTCGAACCGCAGCAGATTCTCCAGCAGCACCTTCAGCGAGAACGGCAGGCGAGAGATGCCGGCAAGGCCGTTCTTCTCGGCGTCCGGCAGCGAGAAATAGGTGTAGGCCTGCCCGCCGACGACCAGTGTCATGCGGCATTTAAAACTGTCGAGACTGCTCATGGACGGTCGATCCTCTTGCGCGGATGATTTTTAAGGGAGACCCCTGCAATGCTCGGCTGCGCGATCATTTCATGTAGCCCATGATGATCAGCACCAAGGTGACGGTGACCGCGCCGCCGATGCGGGTCGCGATCTGCGCGAACGGCATCAACTGCATGCGGTTTGCGGCGGTGAGGATCGCGACGTCGCCGGTGCCGCCTTGACCGCTGTGGCAGGCGTTCACGATCGCGGTCTCGATCGGGTACATGTTCATGAAGCGACCGACGGCAAAGCCGGTCGCCATGATCGTGACCACCGTCGACGCGATGGTGATGATGTTGGCGAAGTGGAACGCCGCGACCAGCTTGTCCCATGGCGTCAGGGCGACACCGATCGCGAACAGCAGCGGATAGGTCATGTTGGTGCGGACGAATTCGTAGACCACCATTCCGCCCTGCTGCAGCTCCGGGGATACCGCGCGGCTGAGCTTGGCGAGCACTGCCAGGAACAGCATCGCCACCGGCGCCGGCAATCCGAACAGGTGATGACAGAGAACGCCGAGCAGATAGAGTGTGATCGCGGTCAAGCCTGCGGCTGCGATCGTGCTGACGCCGACATGTCCGACGCCCTGCTCGTTGCCGCCTTCCTCGTGCACGGCGTGGACGTCGAGCTCGTCCTCGCCATGCGGCTGCAGCCGGCCTTCGCCGGTCAGATGCGGATATTTCTTGCCGACGAAGTTGAGCGCGCCGGACAGCAGGATCGCGGTCAGGCTGCCCAGCATCACCGGCGGAAGGACCTCGGCGAACACCTCGCCCTGCGGCACGCCGGTCAATGCAGCATAGCCGATCGACAGCGGGATGGCGCCCTCGCCGACGCCGCCGGCCATGATCGGCACCACGACATAGAAGAAGGTGTGTTTTGCTCCGAGGCCGAGCGCGGTGCCGACCACGGTACCGACGATCGCCGCGGCGATCGAGCCGACGACGAGCGGTATGAAGATCTTCAGGAAGCCGCGGATCAGGACCTCGCGATCCATCGCGAAGATACTGCCGACGATGATCGAGGCGATGAAGAGGTAGAGGAAGTTGGTCGACTTGGTGAAGTCGATGATCGACTTCTCGACCTGCGGCGGGATCCAGTGATAGAACGCCAGCGCCGAGGGAATGAAGGTGGCGAAGATTGCGCCGGCGCCTATGCTGCGCAGCACCGGCAATCGCTTGCCGATCTCGGCGCAGGTGAAGCCGCCAAGCACAAGCACCGCGATCATGGTCGGTCCGTCCGACTTGATCTCGCCAGTATAGACCAGCGCACCGACGAGAACGATGAGAAGGAGATAAATCGGAATCGGGATGATCCCGATCCGGATGTCCGTCAGCCGCCACCATCCTTCGGGCCAGAACCGGCTCACGGCATTCGCCGAGTTAAGATGTTCCGATCCCGCTTCTCTCCCGCGATGCGGAACGATACCGTCTGCGTCCTGCGCTGACATGCTCGTATTCCTCCCAATGTTTTTATGTTCGCAAGGAGTAGTCGTTCGCCCACGCTCCACAATCGTGGGCGCGGTGCGAAGGTTTTCCGTGTCTTCTTGTTGAGGGCAGGATATGTCGCCGAACCTGTCAGCAACCTGTCACGCAGGGCCGCCCGCTCAATGCTCGCTCAGCGCGCCTTTCCAATCCCTGAGGAATCGACGGCGCTTTGCCTGGTCCTGATATGTCAGCAGGTCGATGCTCAATGCTATCGGCCGAAGGGCTTTTTCTGCATCCACGAAGCCCGGAATCGCCGGCTTCATGTCCTCACGAACCGATCCAAGGGAATGTCGGGCCAACAATGTCTGGCCGGCGCGCGACAACAGGAAATCGACGAAGCGCCTGGCCAGTTCGGGCTGCTCCGCAGATCGCGGGATGAGCGCAATTCGTGACAACAGCAGCGTGTAATCGCTCGGAAAGATGACACCCAGGTCCGGCTCACGCTTGGCGCGCTCAAGCGCGTATGAGCCGAGGACGTTATAGGCCAAGACGAGCTCGCCGGCACTCACGCGATCGATCATCGCTGCAGATGAGGTGTAGAGCTTGACCCCCGACTGCCCCATCGTCGTCACGAGCTTCCATGTCTCGGCGGTGACGCGCACGTCCTGGCTCAAGAACAGCAGGCCCGTTCCGCTGAGTTCGGGATCGTAGGTCGCGATCTTCCCGTGGAACACCGCCGGATGATCTATCAGCAGACGCGACAGTTCTGCGTGGTCCTTCGGCACCAGGTTGCCTCGAAGCAACCGCTTGTTGAAGACGATCACAACCGGCTCGGCCGTAATGCCGTAAGCGCGATCCTTCCATCGGGCCCAACCCGGGATGCCCTCGATCTCCGTGGAACGGTATTCGGACGCATATCCGTCATTGGCAAGCTTGATCTGGAGATCCATCGCTGAGCTCCAGGCGACATCGACAACCTGCCCGGAAGGCTTCGCGATCTCGTCGTACAGCTCGGTGGACGAGATCTTGGAGTACTGAACGCGAACTTCGGGATTGAGCTTCATGAACTCGGCAACGAGCTCGCTCGCCTCTGCGACGTCGGTGGTAGCCTTGACCACCAGACGGGCCCGCGTATCGCCGGAGCCAACCTTTCCGTCCGAGCCGGTATCCCCGGCGAGAGCTGCGGCGCACAGCAGGAACCATGCCGCAGACACCCGGAGGCCGACGAGCAGACGGTCTAGCGGCGACGCGTGATGGCGTGTTCTCATCGATGGTGCGCAATCTTTTGACCTCGGGATGCATCTGAACTTACATTGTGCCACTTGGCAACGCCCCCCACCCCTGCCCGAGGTTCGTCGTCTTGCGTATCCTGATCGTTGAGGATGACATGTCGCTGGTGAAGGGCCTCAAGAAGGCCCTGACGCAAAGCGGCGTCGCCGTCGATCACGAGGCGAGCGGTTCGGGGGCCATCGAGATTGCCCCGTCCGAGGCATATTCGCTCATCATACTCGATCTTGGCCTGCCGGATTTGCCGGGGCAGGAGGTGCTTCGCAGGCTGCGCAGCAATGGCTGCGAAGTGCCGATTCTGATTCTCACCGCGCTCGGGGAAATCAAGGACAAGGTCAGGTGCTTCAATCTCGGGGCCGACGACTATCTCACCAAGCCGTTCGACCTCGACGAGTTCGAGGCGCGGGTCAAGGCATTGGTGCGGCGCGGCAAGGGTCGTCTCGATCCGGTCCTGAAATGCGGGGCCCTGATGCTCGAGACCTCTTGTGCAACGGCGACGCTGGCCGGCAAGCCACTGGTTCTGCGCCGGCGTGAAGTCACCGTACTCGAAATCCTGATGTCACATGCCGGCCGGCTCGTGCGGAAGGATCGCCTGATTTCCGAGGTCTTCGGCTTCGACGAGCCCGTAGCCCCGAACGCGATTGAACTCTACATCGCTCGGTTGCGGCAGAAACTTGCTCCCGACGGCCCCATGATCAAGACGGTCCGAGGTCTCGGCTATCTCATGGAGGACAGGTGACACCGAAACGCGCACCGTCGCTGCGCCGCGCGCTTCTGCTCAACCTGCTTATTCCAACCAGCGCGTTGGCTGCTGCCCTTGCTCTTGCCGGCCTAGTGCTCATCAATCAGACCATCGAAACGGCCTACGACCGTGTACTCGACGGCTCGGTGAAAGCCATCGCCGAGCGGATTGCCGTGGAAGACGGAGAGATCTCCGTCGATCTTCCACAAGTCGCTCTTGGAATGCTCGAAACGCGAGCTAACGACAGCGTCTACTACAGCGTTTCGTACGAGCAGACGCCAGTCACCGGCTACCAGGACTTGCCGCGGGCTGATCCGGCCACCATCCCGGTCGGCACCATCAAGCATTTCGATGCTCACTACAAAGGCGCATCGGTTCGCGTTGCGGCCACGACTCAGGCCACCTATGGCAAGCCATCGCCGGTCCTGGTCCAAGTTGCCGAGACAACGAAGGCGCGGACCGCGGCGAAACGCGAGCTTCTCCTCCCTCTCATCGTGCTGGAAATCGGTATCATCGCGACCGCCGCGGCGCTGGGATGGTTTGCGGTCCGTCGCGGACTTGCGCCGCTTGTGGATCTCGGACGTGAGATCGACTCCCGGCAATTCGGCGCCGGAACAGGTCTCCGCCGGCTGGAGCTCGAGAACATTCCCCATGAGGCGCATCCGCCCGTTCGGGCAATGAATGAGCTCTTCGCGCGGCTCGAGGCCGCGATCCAACTGATCCGTGATTTCATAGCCGACGCGTCGCACCAGATGAAGACGCCGCTCGCGTCACTGCGAGTCCATTTGGCGCTGCTGCAACGTGATGGGGGACACTTGCCGGACAACGTCGACACGATAGCCGAGATCGAACGATCTACCAAACATCTCGATCGGCTGGTCGCCCAGCTCATCGCGATGGCCCGCGCCGAGCAGGCCGCTGTCACTGAACCCGGCGTTCATGCCACGCCAGCCAATCTCGTTGCAAGCGCGAGCGAGGCAGTTGGAATGATGGCGCCATTTGCGGCAGCAAAGAACGTCGATCTGGCATTTGATCCCGCCGTTGAATGCGCGCTCGTCAGCATAGATTCCTCAATACTGCACGACATACTGACCAACCTGATCGACAACGCGATCAGGTACAATCGAGAAGGCGGTTCGGTCGTCGTCAGCGTGCTCGCACTCAGCGACGGATATGCGGTGAAGATCGCCGACGACGGGCCCGGCATAGTCGTCGAGCATCGGGAAAGGGTATTCGACCGCTTTTATCGTGTTCCAGCGGCCGATCGTCCGGCTGGTTCCGGGCTCGGGCTATCCATCGTCCGAACCTTGCTGCGACAGTGTCGCGGCGCGATCGAACTGGCGGACAATATCGACGGCTGCGGCCTGTCCGTTACCGTGACCTTCCCCGCCGGCCCAATGCCCTGACCAGACGGCCTTCGCCGGCGGACAAGTGGACATTGTCGTGCAGGAACCAGCGGTCATCGTACAGGTCGCCAAACAGAATCCGGCAAGACAGATCGAGCCGAAATTCACCATTGCAGAGTTCGACGTCGGCATCGGTATGCGCAAAGACGATACTTCGCTCGAGGACTTCGTCAACGACTGGGTTCGGACCAATCTCGCGAACGGTCGGCTCGACGACATCTTCAGGAAGTTTCACGGCATCGGACTGTCGCAAAGGATTTTGTCGATCAAGTCCTGAAACTCGAGATTTGGGGCTGTGTCGCGATAGGCGGAGCAGCAACAACAATCCGACGGTGCTCCCGATGAGCGATACGGCTTTACGAACGTTGATGACACACAATTGCGGCTCGACCGGCAACCGCGATACCTGCGGGCTGGCGATAATATCTTCATGATGAATGGGCATCAGCAAGCCTTCATTCGAGCTTGATGTTGGCGGCTTTGATGACTTGGCCCCACCGCTCATAATCTGCAGCCTGCTGCCGCGCGAGCACGTCAGGCGCGCCGCCGACAATCGTCACGCCGAGCTTGTCGAAGCGTGACATGACGGCGGGTTCTTTCAAGATGCGGTTGATCGCCTCGTTCAATCGTTGCACGATGGCCGCCGGCGTACCGGCCGGCGCGTAGATTCCCTGCCATTGTTCAACGACGAAGTCCTTGAAACCCAACTCGGTCATGATCGGGACCTTGGGCAAATCTTGCAGCCGATGCGCCGACGTCACGGCAAGGGCCCTGAGTGCGCCCGCCTGCACCTGCGGCAACGCAGCTGAAACGGGAAGGAAGGCGAAAGTGACCTGCCCCCCATGACGTCCTGCATGGCCGGCGCGTCGCCCTTGTAAGGTACGTGGAGCATATTCACGCTCGCCTGCAAGCGTAGAAATTCTCCCTGCATCTGGAGGATTGTTCCGATCCCTCCCGATGCGAACGAGATCAGGTCGGGCTTTTCCTTGGCTGCCGCGACAATGTCCTGCACCGAGAGATATGGACTGCTCGCCGGGACCACGAGCAGGTGAGCGACCGTGCCGACCAGCACGATCGGCTCGTACGCCTTGCTCGGCTCGTACGGGAGCTGACGCATCAGATGCGGCACAATGGTCTGAGGCCCGATGGAAGTACCCAGCAGCGTGTAACCGTCCGGCGCCGCGCGGGCAACGAAGGCTCCACCAATTGTGCCCGTGGCACCCGGCTTGTTTTCCACGATGACGGGAACACCGAAAATGTCCGAGAGTCCCTGCGCCGTCGTGCGCGCGAGGATGTCGGTCGTCCCTCCAGGAGGATAAGGGACGACGTAGGTTATCAGCTTTGAAGGCCAGTTCGGCTCGGCGTTAGCGGCCAGCGCGATCGGCGACAACAAAGCCGCCAGGATCACGCTCCGTCGCGTTTGCCCATGCTTGTCGACGTCTCTCGTGTTCGGATAGGGGTCGCAATCAATGGCCATGAGCGCCTCTTGTCCCCGATTTCTTATCTGAGCGACTCCGCCGCCCCACGGTTAAGATGCACGACGACAGTCTTCCGTACGGGGGCCCCATGAGTCGCCCCCCGCGGCCGCTCAGCTCCCGCTTCCTCCCGAGACAGGTGGAAAGAAAACGTCCTGCCACTTGGTCGGCGCCGCTTTCAAAAGCCCTGCCCTGGCCATGAATGTTCCGAAGCTCATCACGCCCTGCGGCTGCACGCCCCATTCGCCCGTAACAGACTTCAGCATCAGTTCGGTTTCGTCGAGGGAGAGCGATGTCTTCTCCGCGTCGAGCGATATCTCGGCAGCCTGCCGTGGATTGGCTTTGATGAATGCACCGGCCTCGTCGATTGCCGCGACGATGGCCGCGGCGACCTCCGGGTTCTTCTTCACGAATCCGCCCGTGGTCGCGAGCAAGCCGCTCGTGACCTTCTCGCCCAGATACTCCGAGAAAAAGAACAGCCGATGAACCGACGGACTCTTCTCGACGATGTCGCTATAGGGATGCGGCGCTGCATAGCCGCTGATGGTGCCGCCGGTGACAAGGCCGGCAGTCGCATCGGGATGGGGCAATTGGATCATCATGGTGTCAAGGCGCCGGGCCTGCCCTTCGCCAAAAGCCTTCTCGGCCGCCATTCGCATCAGCAGGCCCTGTTGCCCGGTCGTCGAGGTGACGGCGATGCGGTCGGTCGACTTGAAGTCGGCAAGCGATTTGACCTCGGGCTTGTTGGTGTAAAGCCCGTTGTCGCCGGCAACGAGCGCCGCCAGACCGCGAATGTCGATCGAGCTGCGGGTCTTTTCCGCCGCGATCAGCATGCCCGGCAGGCCGTAGGCGCCGATATCGATGGAACCGCTGATCAGAGCGTCGTTGATCGCGGGTGCGCCGCTGATCTTCTGGATCTTCACCGTGACGTCGACGGCCCTCGCAGCCGCAATATGCTTCGCAAAGAGTCCCTGCCGGTCGGCGATGATGACCGGCAAATAGGCGTAGCCATATTGAATTGCGATGGTGACCGCTTTGGCGCCGGCGGCCCTTGCGGATGTCCAGCCCGCCGCCGCGACCATGGCGGCTCCGCCCATCAACGCCCGCCGCGAAAAGAAGGCTTGCATCTTTCCTCCAAATGTTATTTTTGAAACGCCGTTTCAAATTAGCTACCCGGCTCGCGTTCGCGAGTCAACGGGGCACGCGGAGGCGCGAGAAATCCAATTCCTTGGAGCCGCGCTCAACATAAAGGGAGGATAAGCTCATGATTGGATTTCGGATTTTGAAGCGTCGCCGCGCCGTGAGTGCCGACGTCGTCGAGCGGTTCCGCACCATACCTGTCGCCAATATCAGCGACTCCATGTCACGCATGACGGCCGGTGGGTCGCGCCTGCGACCGCTGCATCGCAGCGGCGTGATGACCGGACCCGCCGTGACCGTGAAGACCCGGCCGGGCGACAACCTGATGATCCACAAGGCGATCGACATCGCGGCACCAGGCGACGTGATCGTGGTTGACGGCGGCGGCGATCTCACCAATGCGCTGATCGGCGAAATGATGATCTCGCACGCTCAAAAACGTGGACTCGCCGGCTTCGTCATCAACGGCGCCGTGCGCGACTCCGCCTGGATTGCCGAGCATGATTTTCCGATGTTCGCAGCCGGTATCAGCCATCGCGGCCCGTACAAGGACGGTCCTGGTGAAATCAACGTCCCGATTGCCATCGACGGCATGGTGATCGAGCCGGGCGACCTCGTGATCGGCGACAATGACGGGCTGCTCTGCGTGCCCTTCGACCACACGGAAACGATCCATGCGGCCGCTGCCGCCAAGCACGCGGCCGAAGAAAATCAAATGGTTGCGATCGCCGAAGGTCGCAGTGATCGCAGCTGGATCGATGCCGCCCTCAAGCGGCTGGGATGCGAGATCGAGTCGTGAGCACGGCGGCAGCGCCGCACGTTCCGGTGCGACCGGACTGGCTGGCGCTCTGCCGAGAACAGGCCATCGAGCCTGAGTTACCGATCGTCGATGCCCATCACCATCTATGGGACCGGCCGGGGCAGCGATATCTGTTCGACGAGTTGCTGGCGGACACGCGAAGCGGGCACGACATCCGCGCCACCGTCTTCGTCCAGAGCCGATCGATGTATCGCGCGGGCCTGCCAGCGGACCTCCAACCCATAGGCGAGGTAGAATTCGCCAACGGTATTGCCGCACAGGCGGCCTGCGGGTTGTATGGTCGCGTCCGGGCCTGCGCCGCCATCGTCGGCTTTGCCGATTTGATGCTGGGGGACCGCGTCGACGCCGTGCTGGATGTGTTGTGTCGGGCCGGCGGCGACCGGTTTCGCGGCATCCGCAACCAAACCGCCTGGCATGCCGATGCCGACATCGTCTCAAATCCGGTACCGCCGAAACCTGGCCTGCTCACGCATCCACAGTTCATGGCGGGCGCATGCCGCCTGCCCTCATATCGCCTGACCCTGGACGTGTGGGCCTATCATACCCAGCTCGCCGAGTTCGCCGAGCTGGCGCGGTCCTGTCCCGATACCCTGATCGTGCTCGACCATCTCGGAGGTCCGCTGGGGATCGGCCGTTATCGGAATCGCCGCGAAGGGGTGTTTGCGGAATGGTCCGCGGACCTGAAGCTGCTCGCCGAGCTTCCCAACGTCATCGTCAAGCTCGGCGGACTTGCAATGCGCATCGGTGGATTTGATTTTCACGAGCAGCCCGAGCCACCATCATCGACCGCGCTCGCCCAGGCATGGGCCCCCTATGTAATGACCGCGATTGAACTGTTCGGACCCTCGCGCTGCATGTTCGAGAGCAATTTCCCGGTCGACAAGGGCATGGTCAGCTATGTGTCGCTCTGGAATGCATTCAAGGTGATGACGAGGGAGTTGACGCCGTCGGAACGGCACGAACTGTTCTGCGGCACGGCGGTGCGAACCTATGGTCTTCCCGCCGTGGATCTCGAACTCTAACAACAAGGAGGTCGAAGCTGATGTTCTTTGCACCACCGCCCCACCTCGACACGGACGTGTTCACGCGCCTGCCCGATCGCTTCCGGAAGCGCCGCAACACGGCCTGGGCCGACGCCAATCGCGGCGGCCTCGCCATCGACAGCTTCCTGGAAGGGCCGTCCTTCGATCGCGAGGGACGGCTCTACGTCACTGACATCCCCTTCGGCAGAGTATTCCGCATCTCCACCGGCGGCGATTGGGAGCTGATCACGGAGTATGACGGCTGGCCCAACGGGCTGAAGATCCACAGCGACGGCCGCATCTTCATCACCGACTACAAGCGCGGCATCGTGCTGCTCGATCCCTCCTCGGGCGCCATTACGCCGTTCCTGGAAACGGCGGCATCGGAAGGCTTCAAGGGTGTCAACGACCTGGTGTTCGCGCCGAACGGCGACCTGTACTTCACCGATCAGGGCCAGACCGGCCTGCACGACCCAACGGGACGCGTCTACCGCCTGACCGCCGCCGGGCAATTGTCCTGCCTGCTCAACACCGTCCCAAGCCCCAACGGCATCGTCATCGATCCCGAGATGACGCACGTTCTGATCGCCGTTACTCGTGCCCAGCAGGTCTGGCGAATTCCGCTGGGACGCAGCGGCCTCACCACGAAGGTCGGCGTCTTTGCCCAGCTTCACGGGGGCCTTGGCGGCCCCGACGGCCTTGCCCTCGACGAAAATGGCGGCCTGCTGGTCGCCCATACCGGCTTTGGATCGGTCTGGCACCTGTCGAGGACCGCCGAGCCGCTGCGGCGGATCGTTTCCTGTGCGGGCATTTCAACGACAAATCTGGCGTTCGGCGGCCCATCCGGGCATGATCTGTTCATCACGGAATCGCAGACCGGCTCCATTCTGCGTGCCACGCTCGACGTCGCCGGCGCTCCGATGTACGCGCATCGGCGTTGAGCCAACCGGAATACCACGTGCTTCACATGATGGATCGAAAAGTCCGCGCCCGTCCGAAAGTCTCAGGCGTCGCTTCGGCCGATCGCCTCCTGACCGTCCTGACGGCGTTCAAGCGCGGCGACGATGCGCTCGAACTGACCGAACTCGCACAACGAACGGGCCTGGTCAAAAGCACCATCATGCGGCTGTGCGTATCGCTCGAGCGGTTCGGCCTGATCGAGCGGATTCCGGATGGGCGCTACCGGCTGGGGACGGAGATTGCCCGCCTGGGTTCGGTCTACCTCTCGTCATTCGCACTCGAGGCCCACGTGATGCCCGCCCTGGAAAAACTCGTGGCCATCTCCAGCGAGACCGCGTCGTTCTATATCCGACGGGGCGACCAGCGGCTCTGCCTCTTTCGGCTCGATTCGCCATTCCCCCTGCGCATGCACGTCCGTCCGGGCGACCTGCGCCCGATGGACAAGTCCTCCATCGCGCAAGTGCTGCAGAAGTTCGATCCGGCCCGCGGGAAACCCTCATCGGTCATCGAGGTTCCGATCTATACCAGCGGCGTGACCGATCCGCACGTCGCGTCACTGGCCATGCCGGTGTTCGGCGCCGGCGGGCGCCTACTCGGCGCGCTTGCCATCACGGGTCCGGCATCGCGCTGGACCCGGAAGCGGGCTGATGAAGCACGAAAAGCGCTGCGCGACGAGGCCGAAGTGCTTTCCGCGGCGCTCGGCGGCGCGCTCCAGACCTAAAGCGCGATGAGATTGTTTGAGCATGATCTCCGCGCAAACGTTCCGCGTTTGTCGCGAGGGAAAACCGCTCCACACTTTTCCGGGTCACGCTCTAACGTAATTCCCAAATTGCATTGGAACTTGTGCATCGACCGGCAGATTGGAACGACGTTTCATTTTCTGTTTTGCAACGTCGTTCTAAAATGCTAAATCGGGTTCGGGACGCAAGACGCGTTCGAACAAAAGAGGCGTTGAGAACGCCCGGGCCGCAGGGAGCGAGATGGCGATGGCGAGCAATGCCGCCGACGCAACGTGCAAGATACCCCCACAGTCGGGTTTCGACACGGCAGAGATGGCAACGGTTTCCAGGCGTCAGGTCCTGAAACTCGGTGTCGCCGCCGCCCTCGTCCCGTTCCTCGCGCGCCGAGCGAGCGCTGCGAGCATTGTCACGATCGCGATGCAGAACGGCATCGGCTATCTTCCGATCATCGTCGCAGATGCGCTTGGACTGTTCGACAAGAACGTTGCCGCGCAGGGGGCCGTCGGCACCAAGGTCGCGATCAAGAAGCTCAGCGGGGCGCCCGCGATCAACGACTCCCTGCTCAGCGGCAGCATCGAGATCGGCGCCTACGGCGCCCCGGGCCTGCTGGTCGCCTGGGAGAAGACCCGAAAGTCCTACAACATTCGCGGCCTCACTCCGCTTTCGATGGGTCGCTATTCGCTCTACACCTCAGATCCCGCCATCAAGACGGTCACGGACTTTCCGGCGACGAGCCGGATCGCCGTCACCGCCTTGAATTCACCGCAAGCCATCTTGCTCCGCATGGCGGGCGTGAAGGCGATGGGTGAAGCCGCAATCAAGCACTTCGATACGATGATGGTCGGTCTGCCGCACCCGGACGCGACCGCGATGATGCTGAGTGGATCAACCACGATCAACGGCTACTTCGCCAACGATCCCTTCATTACGGTGCTGGAGAAAACTCCAAAGCTCCACGTCGTCACGACATCGGACGAGATCCTCGGCCATCCCGCCACCAGCGGCCTGCTTGCAACGACGGGCAAATTTGTCGACGCCCAACCGCAAGCCGCGCGCGGAATCGTCGAGGCGATCCGCGAGGCTGAAGACTTCATCCGGGCAAATCCGGCCAAGGCGGGCGAGATCTACCTCAAGTCAGAACCCTTCGATATCTCCGGCGAAACGCTGACCGCGATGATCCGGGACAACAAATGGTCGACCGAACCGCACGGCATCATGGCTTATGCCAACTTCATGGCCAAGCTCGGGATGATCAAGACGGCGCCTGCCAAATGGCAAGACGTGTTCTTTGCACCGGTCGGCGACGGACCCGGCGACTGAGATTGCGATCCAGCACGCCGGTCAACCAGGGAAAGGAAAGCTGATGACAGCTCTGCCGGTCGAGCAAGCAAGACCCGACCCTACGATCACATTGGCCGAGCCACTGCTGTCGGTGCGAGATGTCACGCTGCAGTACAAGACGCGCGATCGGCTCGTCACCGCGACCTACCGGGCATCGTTCGACGTCCATCGCGAAGATCGCTTCATCCTGCTGGGTCCGTCCGGTTGCGGGAAATCCACCCTGCTCAAATGCGCTGCCGGCTTCATGAAGCCGACCGAAGGCACCATGACCATCGACGGCCATGCAATCGTGGGACCAGGCCCCGATCGCATGATGGTGTTCCAGGAATTCGATCAGTTGATGCCTTGGCTCACCGTTCTCGACAACGTGATGTTTCCGATGCGCCGCTCGGGCCGCTTTCCTAAGGAGGAAATTCGCGACCGGGCGCGGCGCGCCACCGTGAAAGTTGGACTGGAGCGCTTCCAGGACGTCCATCCCCACATGCTGTCCGGCGGCATGAAGCAGCGCGTCGCGATCGCGCGGGCGCTGGCCATGGAGCCGCGCATTCTGCTGATGGACGAGCCGTTCGCCGCGCTGGACGCCCTGACACGCCGCCGCATGCAGGAAGAACTGCTGGAGCTGTGGGAGGATGTCCGCTTCACCCTGCTGTTCGTGACACACTCGATCGAGGAAGCCATCATCCTCGGTTCGCGCATCCTGGTGCTGACACCGCATCCAGGCCAGGTCCGTGCCGAACTCGATGCCACCGCGTATGACTTTGGCCATCAGGGCGATGCCGCCTTCATGGCGTTCAACCGCAATATCCACAATATGCTGTTCGGAGACGAGGAGACCGCCCATGGCTGACTCCGCCATCCCCACGTGCGCGTCCTTGTCCCGTCCCGACATCGAGCGGACTCCCGCCGACATCAGCGAAATCGGCGACATCAGTCGTCCGATCGGCCTCGTCGAGGCCATCATGGCCGTCACCGCCATCCGGCGAGGGCTCGTGCTGCTGGTGCTGGCGATCATATGGGAGGTCTATGCGCGCTACATCGCCAATCCTCTGATGTTCCCCTCGCTGAGCGACACCCTGTCGGCATGGTCGGCCGATGTCATCGTCGGCAAGCTGCCGGCCTCCGCTGCGACATCGTTGCGGATCCTGGTGATCGGCTATGCGACGGCGATCGCGATCGCGGCCGTCATGACCACGCTCGCAGTTTCGACGCGGATCGGCACTGACGTGCTCGCGACGCTGACGGCGATGTTCAATCCACTGCCGGCGATCGCCATCCTGCCGCTGGCGCTGCTCTGGTTCGGGCTCGGCACGACCAGCATCGTGTTCGTGATCGTCCACTCCGTGCTGTGGGCGGTGTCGCTGAACACGTATACCGGTTTCCTCTCAGTCAGCCAGACCCAGCGCATGGCGGGCCGAAACTACGGGCTCGGCGGCCTGCGCATGGTGCTGTTCATCCTGATTCCTGCAGCGTTTCCCTCGATCCTCGCCGGCCTCAAGATCGGCTGGGCATTCGCCTGGCGAACCCTGATCGCGGCCGAACTGGTGTTCGGCGTTTCCGGTAATGCCGCCGGTCTCGGCTGGTACATCTTCGAGGCGCGCAACGCGCTGGAGACCGCCAACGTATTTGCCGGCCTGCTGACCGTGATCCTGATCGGTCTCGCAGTCGAAGGACTCGTTTTCCGCAGCGTCGAGGCCATGACAGTTCGCAAATGGGGCATGCAGAACCACTAGAGTCCCGTTCCGATTGCATCGCAACGGGACTTCAGATTCTTGTTTTGACGCGTTTTCTTCACGCGAACCGGCGTTCACTTCGCTGGAAAACGCTCTAGATGACTGGAGATCGGCAATGACGAGAGCAAGCCTGAGCCGTCGCGAGATCGTTCGCACAATGGCGGCCGCAAGCGTTGGGGCTTCACTGTCGCCGGTTGCGGCCGCTGCGCGGCAGGTCAAATGGTCGGGTGGCACGGAGCGACCAAAGATCCCGCTGCCGCCAGGCGCTGTCGATTGTCACCATCACATCTACGATGCGCGGTATCCAGCCGACCCCAAGGCGAGTTTGCGGCCCGCGGATGCGTTGATCTCCGACTATCGCGACCTCCAGGCGCGGGTCGGCATTGCACGACATGTCATCGTGCAGCCGTCTACCTACGGCACGGACAACCGCCTTGTGCTGGAGTCGCTGAAGGAATTCGGCGCCTCGGCGCGCGGAATCGTGGTCGTGAAGGACGACATTGCGAACGCGGACCTCAAGTCCATGCACGACCTCGGCGTTCGCGGCGTGCGATTCAACCTCTCCTATCCTGCCGGCGCACCCGTGGAGATGATGCAGCCGCTTGCGGGGCGGACCGCAGCTTGGGGCTGGCACGTCCAGGTCGTCGCTGGCGCCGAGCGGATCGTCACTTACGCAGATCTCCTCCGCAATTTGCCCGTGCCGGTCGTGTTCGATCACATGGGACAGCTTCCCAGCGTCTCGCATCCCGCCTTCAGCGTCATCGCAAAGCTCCTGGAGCAGAGCAAGGCCTGGGTCAAACTGTCCGGCGCCTATACTTTCTCGAAGGTCGGTCCGCCGACCTACTCGGACGCTGCAGAGATCGCCAAGGGCTTTCTGAAACTCGCGCCGGAGCGGCTTGTATGGGGTACGGACTGGCCGCACCCCACCGCAGCCGAGAACGCCAAGCCCGATGATGCCCTATTGGTGGATCTTACGTCCGACTGGATCGGCAGCGATGCTTTGCGCAAACGCATCTTCGTCGAGAACCCGACCAACCTGTACGGCTTCTAGCGCGAGGGAGGAGCCGGTCCGCACGCGTTGTGGAAGGCGTCACTTCCAGGACGCAAGCGTTGCCTGAGCACATTCGTTCATGACGGTAAGCGCGCGCTGAACCGTCGCTTCCCCCAGCACGAACGGGTTGGGGCCATCGGCGGTTCGGGCCGCGAGCTTGGCAAGCGCGCCATCGAAATGCTCATGATTTGAGATGAACACGTCCACGCCCTGCTCCTTGGCGAGGCCGCGCGCTCGTGCCGTCGCATCGATGTAGGCCTGCATGCGTTCTGGCTTCTTTCCGAAGTTGAAGCCGGTTCCGCCCCACAACAGCGCGCGATGCTTCTGCGAGCCCGACCGGACGTCGAACAGCGGCGAAATGGTCCCCATCGTGTGGCCCGGCGTAATCAGAATGTCGATGGTCGCATCGCCGAGCGAGATCTTTTGTCCGTCAACGACCGAAATGTCCCGTTTGGGTGGCCTGCCCCAGAGTGGACTGTCGAATTCGAGCTTGGTCTCCATCATGGACCAATCGGCCTCGCTTGCGACGATGCGAGACTTGTATTTCTCCACGAAGTAGTTGGCGCCACCATAGTGGTCACCATGTCCGTGGGTGACGATGATGGTCTTGACCGCCGCTGGATCGAGGCCAAGCGCCTTCAAACCGCCTTCGACGATGCGCGCGGCTTCTTCCTCATTGTCCATCGCATCGATCAGAATGATACCGTCGGATGTGGTGATCGCCCAGCAGCTCACCCACGTGCTGCCGACGAAGTACAGATTGTCAAAGGCCTTTCCCGGCGGAGGCGCCGGGATCTTCATGAGCTGTTCGAGCGACACTGGAGGCGCCTTGTAGTCCGGATCCGCGGCGTTGCCGAGCACGAGGTAGGAGCCGAGATCGGATCCGGCGGCTTCCTTCGCAGCCGCCAAATGACGTGCAACGTCCGGCGAAGGGGTCGCGGCATAAGCAGCCGGCATGGCCGCGGCCAGACAGCACGCGCATCCAAATTTCAGGAAACTTCGCCTGCTTGCACCATCGGAGTTGCCCTCAGCGATCGAAAGCTGAGAGGGTTGTCGGAAAAGCGTCATTGCCGTACTCCCTGACTTGTTGGTTTTCCTGGGCTCAAACAGGACGTGTTGCAGACCGGGCTTCAGCGCGGGCCGTCCGAGAGTCACGTCATGACTTCGCTGTCGCCATCTCCGTCTCGCGCGCGGCGCCGCGCCCCAGCGAGAGGACGCAAACCACCGCCACAGCGCAAAGCAGCGCGAGCGGCAACATTCCGAGCACGAAGCTGCCGGTCCGCTCCTTGACGAGCCCGACTACGTTCACCATGAGGCCGCCGCCGATCAGGTTCGCAACCGCGTTGATGCCGGCGAGGCCGGCTGCGAGCGTGCTCGCCGAAAGCCAGCTCGACGAGAGCGCCCAGAACGGACCCTTGAAGGCATACGCACCGACCAGGCAGCAGGTGACCATGATGATGGTAGGCACGACCGCAGTCCCGGTCAGGCCCAAGGCGGTGAAGTCACCCGCCGCGAGCAGCAGTGGGATAGCCGTGTGCCAGCGCCGCTCGCCCGTCCTGTCCGAATGGCGTCCCCACAGCACCATGAGCACGGTCGCAATTCCGTAGGGAATTGCGTTGACGAACCCCGTCTGCAGGGTCGAGAGGCCGAACGACTTCAGGAGCTGCGGCTGCCAAACTGACAAGACGCTTCCCGTCGCGGACGCACCGGAGCACACCAGGGCCATCACGAGGAAGTATTTGTTGGTAGCAAGTTGCCACAATGACAGGTGCCCGACCGGCTTGCGCGTGGCCACTTCCGTTTCCATGCGCCCGATCAGCCAGTCGCGCTGCTCAGCGGTGAGCCAGGAGGCCTGCGCGGGCCTGTCGGTCAACACGAACAGGCACGCTACCCCCAACATCACAGTCGGCAATCCCTCGAGAATGAAGAGCCACTGCCATCCGCGCAGGCCGAGCGCACCGTCAAGTTCGAGCAACCCGACCGACAAAGGCGAGCCCAGGAAGGTCGCGAGCGGAATGGATACCGTGAAGGTCGCCAGGATGCGCGCCCGGTACAGCGAGGGAAGCCAGTAGGTCAGATAGAGGATCGCGCCGGGAAAGAAACCGGCCTCCGCAGCGCCCAGAATGAAACGCATGGCGTACAGCGAATATGGCCCGACGACGAAAGCCATGCACGCCGTCACCAACCCCCAGGTAATCATGATCCGGGCGATCCAGCGCCTGGCGCCGACCCTCTGTAGGGCCAGATTGCTGGGCACCTCGACGAGGAAATAGGAAACGAAAAACAGACTTGCCGCGAAGCCGAACATCGCGGGCGTAAGACCAAGATCCTTGTTCATCTGCAACGCAGCGAAGCCGACGTTTACGCGATCGAGCAACGCAAAGAAGTAGCAAGCCATCAGGAACGGAACGAGGCGCAGGAGAACCCTGCGCATCGTCACCTTCTCGATCCGGCCGGCGTCTGTCCGAACAATCGCCACGTCCGCCTCCCTGTTCGTATTGGATTTTGCCTTGGACCTATCCTGGTCCTATCCGGCCTTCGGCCTTATTTGGCCGCTTTGGTCTTCTGCGTCTTGGCCACGATCGCGTCGATCGCGATCTTGTAGTTCTCCGGGACGACGCCCTTGAAGTGCTCCTTGAGGCCCAGGCTGTCCTTCCAACGGAGCCGCGCCGCCGCTGCGCGTGCCATCAGCGGCTCGACGCCGGCATCTTCCACCGCCTCTGCGGCCATCTCGATCTCTTCCGATCGCCGCCTAGAATGAATGACGCCGGAGGGAGTCAGGCTCTCAACCGTATCCATGAACGGTCGGGTCAACGTCTTGGAGGCAGAAGCCAGCACCGCCTCGTCCAGGCCATAGGACCGTGCGGCCAAAACCATCTCATCGATCAGCGCCTCGGTGCCCTTGAGCAGCACCGAACGGAGGATCTTGATTCCGGAGGCGGTCCCGAGCTTCTCGCCCACATATTCGATGCTCATGCCCCAGGGCACGAGCAGCTCGATGACGCGTGGCGCCGCAGCACCGCTCGACAGCATCGGCATCGAATAACCATTCTTGGGCGTCCCCATGATGGAGCCATCACCGAGGATGGCGCCGGTCTTGGCCAGACGCTCGGCCACGCCGTATTTCACCTTCGGGGTGGCGGAGGCGAAATCGAGGAAGGTGTGACGGCGGTCGAGCACGGACGCGAACGCATCCGCGCTCGCAAGCGATGAGGAGCCCGGGGTCGCACTGAAGATCAGCTCGGCCGCATCCGCCAGTTCCTTGTTGGATTTGACGAGCGTGACGCCGGCCGCTTTCGCGCGGCTCTGGATCAGATCGGCATAAGGCCCGTCGAAGGCATATTTGTCATAGCAGAAGATCTGCTCCAGGCCGGCGCCGCGCAGCCCTTTGCCCAACGTGCTGCCGATCTCGCCATAGCCGACCAGGCCGAGGCGAAATTGCTGCTTTTGGCTCATTGTGTACTCCTTCGCTGAATTTTTTGAGGTCATGCGCGCGCCATCTTGGGAGAGGCGAACTTGCCATCCCGCAAGCTGACGCCGACGAACCAGATGAGGATGGCGGCGAGGACGAGGAATCCGGCCACCGAGATCAGCGCCCAGGAGAAGTTGCCGGTGGCCTGGCGGATTTCGCCGATGAGATAAGGGCCCACGAAACCACCGAGATTGCCGATCGAGACGATCAGTGCGAGTCCACCCGCGGCAGCGCTGCCGGTGAGGAAGCTCGACGGGATCGGCCAGAAGGTCGACTGGTAGCACATGATCCCGACGACGGCGCCGCAGAGTGCGATGATGGAGATCAAGGCCGACGATGTAGCATAGCCACACACGATCAGCGCCACTGCGCCCACGACCAGCGCGGATGCGACGAACCAGCTCCGCTCGCCGCCGCGATCCGACAGGCGCGCCCACAGCATCATGGCCACAGCACCGCAAACATAAGGCAGAGCAGCAAGAAAACCGACGGTCACGACGCTAAAGCCGAATCCTTTCAGGATCTGCGGCATCCACAAGCCGAGACCGACCGAACCGATGATTGCACAGAAGTTGATGCACGCGCATGCGAGCACCCGCCAATTGGTGAAAGCATCCCTCAATCTGGATGGATGCTTGGTGGCAATCGCCTCGCGCTCGCTGGCAATTAGCTTGATAAGCCACGCCCGCTCGTCGACGCTCAGCCATTTTGCCTGATCGGGCTTGTCCGTCAGTGTGAACAGGCAGACAAAGCCGAGGATGGTTGCGGGCAGACCTTCGATGATCAGAAGCCACTGCCAACCATGCAGGCCTCCGAGACCATTGAGTGTCAGCAGCATACTCGAAAGCGGTGCGCCGAGGATGTTCGCAATCGGGATACCGAGCAGGAACGCTGCCGTCGCCCTGCCCCTGACGCGCGCCGGAAACCAGTAGGTGAAATACAGAAACACACCCGGCGTGAAGCCGGCTTCGCCGAGCCCCAGCAGGAAGCGCATGAAGCCGAAGCTCGCGGGGCCGACGACGAAAGCCGTGCCGGCCGAGAGCAGACCCCAGGTGATCAAGATCCGTGCGATCCATTTGCGCGCGCCGATGGCCTGCAGGGCGAGATTGCTCGGCACCTCGGCCAGGAAATAACCGAAGAAGAAAAGGCCTGCGCTCCAGCCGAATTCGGACGGCGAGATACCGAGATCCTGGTTCATCGTCAGGCTGGCGACCCCGACGTTCACCCGATCGAGGTAGGCGACGATGTAGCAAAGCAGCAGAAACGGCACGATCCGCCAGATGACCTTCGAGAGGATCTTCTCCTGCTCGGGCGTAAGATTGGTGCCGGCTGAAACGGCGGTGACACCTGCCATTGAGTTTCCTCCAGATCGACCGTTGTTCCCCGGCCATGACGTCCCGATAACAAAAATAGAACGGCGTTGCAATAAATTTTAGAACGTCGTTTCATTTTGTAATTTGCCGGAGTGGTGCTTAGCTTCCTCGCGGTTACCTGGTGTTCCAATCAGATGGCCGGGCTCACGGCGGGCATTGACCGCGCCACATGGGACTTGAAAGAGACATGGGACTGGAAAGAATTGCAGGGCCCGATGATGTTGTCGTGGGCCCGACGCTCAGCCAATGCAGCGTGGCGTGCCAATCTGGCCGGCCGCCCGGTTCCTGGGGATGTCCCCGGAGATCCTACAGGGGACCTATCACCAGCATCACCCCGATTACCTGCAGGGAGCGGAATCCGCGATCAGCAAAAAGGGCCGGTATGTTGCGGTGGCCGAAAACGGTGGCCAGCTTGACCGAGGACCAAAATCAGAAGAAAAACTCTAATGATTTCTGGTCGGAGTGGCAGGATTCGAACCTGCGACCCCTGCGTCCCGAACGCAGTGCTCTACCGGGCTGAGCCACACTCCGACAAGAAGGCGGCTTATAGCGTCGGGTTTGGCACACCGCAAGCCGCCGATTTGAGGATTTTTGTCCCAGTGAAAACGGGCCTGACCACCCAGATTCTACCGGCCGGACCGGCCGCCACTGATGCCGCCGCGCGGGCGCTTGCGGCAGGCGGACTGGTCGCGTTCCCGACCGAGACAGTCTACGGGCTCGGTGCGGATGCCGCCAATGCGACGGCGATCGCCCATCTCTACGCCGCCAAGGGTCGCCCCGCCTTCAATCCGCTGATCGCTCATGTCGCCGACCTCGCGGCGGCGCAGCGCATCGGACGGTTCGATTCGTGCGCCATCCGGCTCGCAGAAGCTTTCTGGCCCGGGCCGCTGACCCTGGTGGTCCCGAAGACCGACGATTGCCCCGTCGCCGATCTTGCGACCGCGGGTCTCGACACGGTCGCGATCCGCATCCCCGCCCATCCCGTGGCGCAAGCGATCCTGCGCGCCTTCGGCGGGGCGGTGGTGGCGCCGTCGGCGAACATCTCAGGCCATGTCTCGCCGACGCTGGCTGCGCATGTCGAGAGCGATCTTGCGGAGCGGATCGACCTGATCGTCGACGGCGGGCCGGTCGAGGTCGGGGTCGAATCGACGATTCTCGGCTGCTTCGAGGCGCCGATGCTGCTTCGCCCCGGCGGATTGTCGCGCGAGAAAATCGAGGCCGTGCTGGGTGTGCCGCTGGCGCGGCCGCCGCAGGATGTCGAGAGCGACGACAGCCAGCCCCTCGCGCCGGGCATGCTGGCCTCGCACTACGCGCCGCGCGCCACCGTGCGGCTCAATGCGCATGATGTCGCGCCCGACGAGGCTCTACTCGCCTTCGGACCGGCCGTGCTGCCAGGCATCGAACACGCCGCCGGCGTCATGAATTTGTCAGCGAGCGGTGATCTCGATGAGGCCGCCGCCAACTTGTTCGGCTATCTTCGCGCCCTGGATGCGAAGAGTCCGGGCGGGATCGCTGTTATGCCGATCCCCGAGGAAGGACTCGGCGAAGCGATCAACGACCGGCTTCGGCGCGCAGCAGTGGCGCGGTAGCGCATGATCCGGACCCGGACGGCCGCGTTAGCGCAAAGTGTGTAGCGGTTTTCCGATAGGATCATGCGCAATAGAATAGATTGCGGTGAAGAAAGAAGAAGAGATGAACGTCACGACACCTGCCATCCCCCCGCTTGCTCCCGAGCTGATCGAGAAATTTCGCAAGATCGTCGGCGCCAAATATGCCGTGACCGATCCTGCCGACATCGAGCCTTACCTCACCGAGGAGCGCAACCTATTCCACGGCCGCTCGCCGCTCGTGCTGAGGCCCGCGACGACTGCAGAAGTCTCCGCGATCTGTAAGCTCGCCTCCGAATACAAAATCGCGCTGGTGCCGCAGGGCGGCAACACCGGGCTCGTCGGCGGCCAGACGCCACACAATGGCGAGGTGGTGGTGTCGCTGCGCCGGCTGGACAAGATCCGCGAGATCGACACCGCCTCGAACACCATGACCTGCGAGGCCGGCGTGGTGCTGCAAATCGCGCAGCAGAAGGCAGCCGAGGTCGACCGACTGTTCCCGCTCTCGCTGGGCGCGGAGGGAAGCTGCACCATCGGCGGCAATCTCTCGACCAATGCCGGCGGCACCACCGCGCTCGCCTATGGCGTCGCGCGTGAGATGGCGCTGGGGCTCGAAGTCGTGCTGGCCGACGGGCGCGTGCTCAACGCGCTGTCGAAGCTGAAGAAGGACAACACCGGGTATAACCTGCATAACCTCTTCATCGGCGCCGAGGGCACGCTCGGCATCATCACCGCGGCGACGCTAAAACTGTTTCCGAAACCGCGGGCGATCGAGACTGCGTTCGTAGGGCTGAAGTCACCGGCAGAGGCGTTGAAGCTGTTGACCATCGCGCAGGGCGAAGCCTCGAACGCGCTGACGAGCTTTGAGCTGTTGGCGGAAATGGCGGTCGATTTCTCGATCCGCCACGGCATCGACGTGCGCGATCCGCTCGAGCAAAAGCATCTCTGGTACGTGCTGATGGAGGTGTCCTCGCCACGCGACGATGCGCGCGCGACGCTGGAATCGATCCTCACCCGAGCGATGGAGGCGGAGATTGTCGACGACGCCGTGATCGCCGCCAACCTGACTCAGCGCGCCGGCTTCTGGAAGCTGCGCGATGAGATGTCGGCGGCGCAGAAGCCGGAGGGTGGCTCGATCAAGCACGACATCTCCGTGCCCGTCGCAGCGGTGCCCGCCTTCATCGCGAAGGCCGATGCTGCGGTCGTCAAGCTGATCCCTGGCGCGCGACCGGTGCCGTTCGGCCATCTCGGCGACGGCAATCTGCATTACAATGTCAGCCAGCCGGTCGGGGCCAATGCCGCCGACTTCCTTGCCCGCTGGCACGACGTCAACACGGTGGTGTTCGAGATCGTGTTGCGCATGGGCGGCTCGATCTCGGCCGAGCATGGCATCGGCGTGCTCAAGCGCGACGAACTGCCCGACGTAAAGGACAAGACCGCCATCGAGCTCATGCGACAGGTCAAGGCGATGCTCGACCCCCTCCAGATCATGAACCCCGGTAAAGTGCTGTGAACCTGCCTGTCTCCCCTCTTCCGCTCGCGATCGATCAAATCGCGGATGCCGATGTCGAAAGCGTCGTTGCGCTGTGGCAGCGCTGCGGTCTGACACGGCCCTGGAACGATCCGCATGCCGATGTCGCGCTGGCGCGCCGCGAGGCGAATTCGACCGTGCTGATCGGGCGGTGCGGCGATGCGATCGTGGCCAGCGCGATGGTCGGCCATGACGGCCATCGCGGCTGGATCTATTACGTCGCGGTCGATCCCGATTGCCGCAAGCGAGGCTATGGCAGCATCATCATGGCTGCTGCCGAGGACTGGCTGCGACAGGCCGGCATCGCAAAACTTCAGCTCCTGGTCCGCCGCGAGAACACGCAGGCCGGCGCGTTCTACACTTCCCTCGGCTTCGAGGAGTCCACGTCGGTGATGTTCGCCAAATGGCTCGACGGCCGCGCCCCTACTCCTTGAGGCCTGCATGTCCGTTTCCGACCGCGTCCGTATCAAAGACGTTCGCCTGCTCTCGGACAAGAAATACATTCTGAAGGCGACGACCTTCGAGTGGCGTCGCAACGATGGGGAATGGCAGACGCAGGTGCGCGAGGTCTATGACCGCGGCAACGGTGCGGCGCTGTTGCCCTATAACCGCAAGCAGCGCACCGTCGTGCTGGTGCGGCAGTTCCGCTATCCTGCCTTCGTCAACGGCTATGACGACCTGCTGATCGAAGCCGCCGCCGGCATGCTCGACGATGCGGATCCCGAAGCGCGCATCCGCAGCGAGGCCGAGGAAGAGATCGGCTATCGCCTGCATGACGTCCACAAGGTGTTCGAGGCCTTCATGACCCCCGGGGCGGTCACGGAGAAGCTGCACTTCTTCGTTGCCGAATACGAGCCGGAGATGCGGATCAGTGACGGCGGTGGCCTTGCCGACGAAGGCGAGGAGATCGAGGTGCTGGAACTTTCGATCGACGAAGCGCTTGCGATGATCGCCGACGGCCGCATCGTGGACGCGAAGACGATCATGCTGCTGCAATATGCGGCGCTGCATGTTTTCAGGTAGCTAAGTCGACGCGCGCGATGTCCCTCTCCCACAAGGGGAGAGGGGGAAGCATCGCCAGCGCGGCGCCATCTTCAATTGCAAATCTGACCTGCGGAGACACGGTCGCTGTTGAGCAAATCGCCGACTATCTTTACTCTGTCCGCAATGAGAACGAGAGGAGACGCGGCCAATGTCAACTCCGCGCGACGATGAATTCGGCTTCGCGCCCGATTACGACGCTCCCGTCCCCTATATGCAGCGGACCCGCGACTACTACGCGGCGATCGGCTACACCACGCCGTATCGCTGGGCGCACTATGTCGACGCACCGTTCCAGCCGCTGAAGAAACCGCTGGCGCAATCGCGCGTGACGATCATCACGACGGCCGCGCCTTATGATCCGACCAAGGGCGACCAGGGACCGGGCGCGGCGTACAATGGTGGCGCAAAGTTCTTTGAGGTCTACGATGGCGACACCACGCAACCGCACGATTTGCGCATCTCGCACATCGGCTATGACCGCAAGCACACGAGCGCGACCGACAGCGGCACCTGGTTTCCGCTGCCGCAGCTCCTGAAGGCCTCTGCCGCGGGGCGCATCGGCGAGGTGAGCCAGCGCTTCTTCGGTGCGCCGACCAATCGCAGCCATCGCGTCACCCTCGACACCGACGCGCCGGAGATTCTGGCGCGCTGCCTCGCCGACAAGGTCGATGTCGCAGTCCTGGTACCGAACTGCCCGGTCTGCCACCAGACCACCGCGCTGGTCGCGCGGCATCTGGAGGCGGGCGGCATTCCAACCGTGATCATGGGCTGCGCCAAGGACATCGTCGAGCACGCCGCGGTGCCACGCTTCTTGTTCTCCGACTTCCCGCTCGGCAATTCCGCGGGCAAGCCGCATGACGTTGCCTCGCAGGCGCAAACCCTGGAACTCGCATTGAAGCTCCTCGAGTCCGCCAGCGGCCCGCGCACCACGATGCAATCGCCGCTGCGCTGGAGCGAGGATGCTTCCTGGAAGCTCGACTACAATAACGTCGCGCAGCTCTCGCCCGAAGAGCTTGCGCGGCGGCGCGCCGAGTTCGACAAGCAGAAGGAGATCGCGCGCGGCAACCGCGCGGCCTGACGGGAGACTCAGCCGTGACGAGGCCCTTCGAAGGCGTCAAGATCCTCGATTTCACACAAGTTCTGGCCGGCCCCTATGCGAGCTACCAGCTCGCGCTGCTGGGCGCCGACGTCATCAAGGTCGAGCGGCGCGAGGGCGAGGACATGCGCCGCACGCCGCTCAGCCGCGAATGGGCCGAACGCGGGCTCGCGCCGGCATTCCAGGCCATCAACGGCAACAAGCGCAGCCTGACGCTCGATCTGCAAAAGCCGGACGCGATCGCAATCGTGAGGAAGCTCGCCGCGCGGGTCGATGTCGTCATGGAGAACTTTCGCCCGGGCGTGATGGACAAGCTCGGCATCGGCTATGAGGCGCTGTCCGCGATCAATCCAAAGCTGATCTATTGCGCCGTGTCCGGCTTCGGCCAGACCGGCCCCGATCGGCTGCGCCCCGGCTATGACGGCAAGATGCAGGCGCTCTCTGGCATCATGGCAATCACCGGCCATCCCGAGACCGGGCCGACGCGCGCGGGCTTTGCGGTGTGCGATGTGCTCTCGGGTGCGACCGCGGCGTTCGCCGTCTCCAGCGCGCTGTATCAGCGCGACCGGACGGCCAAGGGGCAGCTCGTCGACGTCTCCATGCTGGAGGCGACGCTGGCGTTCCTGTCGGGTCAGATTGCGGACTGGTCGGTCGCCGGCCATCGTCAGCAGCTCTCGGGCAACCAGGCGGTCAGCCGCAAGACCACCGCGAACCTGTTCAGCTGCGGCGACGGCTACATCCTGCTCGCGGTCAACAACGAGAAGCAGTATCGCGCATTGATGACGGCGCTCGACCGCGCGGACACGCTGAGCGATCCACGCTTCGCCGACTGGTTCTCCCGCAACGAGAATGAGCCTGCGCTGCGCGCGATCATCGAGGAGGCGCTGGCGACGAAGAGCCCGCGCGAATGGGAGACGATCTTGGAGGACGCCGGCGCGCCCTGCGCCAGCATCTGGACAATCGAGGAGATCATCGACCATCCGCAGATTGTGGCACGCGGCGCCATTCAGGAGCTCAACACGCCCTACGGCCGCCTGCGCTTCGCTGGCAGCGGATTCAAGCTCGCGCATGGTGGCGGCAAGCTCGACCGCATGGCGCCGGAGCTGGGCGCGGATACGGATGCAGTGCTGGAAGAGCTGGGTTTTGACGCAGCGGAGATCGCGGAGTTAAGGGCACGGGAGATTGTGTGAGAGTGCCGATGCCATAGCGTGGGCAAAGCGAAGCATGCCCACCATTGCGCATCGAGTAACCGGAGAGATGGTGGGCACGGCGCGTCGCGCCTTTGCCCACCCTACGACACCTGCAATCAGAACAATGAGCCCTGCCCGTCATCGGCTGGCGCTGCGGCTGCTTTTCGCGCCACCTTCTTCTTCGGCGCTTCCGTCTCCATCTCGTCGGCGCTGATCGGCAACAGCAACTGGTCGTCGTCATTGGCAACGCGGTTGACGCGTGTGGAGACCGGGTGCCAGGTGAATTCGCCAATGCGCGGGGCGGCCATCAGCGGCAGGATCGCATCGATCTCGTCGCCGCGACAGTCGAGCCAGCGTTCGAAATCCTGCGGCGAAATCGTCACCGGCACGCGGTCATGCAGCGCGGCGAGATCCTCGCTCGCCGCCGCCGTGACGATCGCGACCGTGTCGAGCTCCTCGCCGTTCGGCCCGACCCATGTCTCGAACACCGCGGCAAAACCGAGCGGCTGTCCGTCGGCGCGGTGGATGAAATAGGGCTGCTTGCGGCCGTCCACCGCTTTCCACTCGTAGTAACCGTCGGCCGGGATCAGGCCACGTCGCCTGCGAATCGCGTTCTTGAAGGCGGGCTTTTCCAGGACCGTCTCCGAGCGCGCGTTGATCAGCAACGTAAAACCACGGGGATCCTTCACCCAGGTCGGCAGCAATCCCCAGCGCATGAGCTGGAAACGGCGCGCACCCTTGTCGACCAGCACCACCGGAATCGGCTGCGTCGGGGCGACGTTGTACCGCGGCGGCATATTCGGCTGCTCGAGATAGCCAAAGAGTTGCCGCAAAGCCGCCGGGGCCGAGGTTATGACAAAGCGTCCGCACATCCTTGAGGACCTATATGGGGTCCGTTCAGCACCTTTTAACCCCCAACGTCAACACTGCGGCCGATGAGCTCAATGGTCGCCGAACCCGCGCGGACGCATGTAGTGACGGGCCCCGAGGCGGCAGCCTGGGCTGAGCGGCTGCGCGTGGCCAATATCAACCCGCGGACGGGGCTTGCCACCGACTATCTGAACCATTTCAATGAAGCCGTCATGCTGCTCGAAATGGTCCCGGACATGCCGGAATGCGCCGAAGACTTCTTGACCTGGACGCCGCTGTCCTATGCCGAGCATTTCACGGCCTCGAATTTCAAGGCGCGCGATCTTGCGATCGAGGCCTATGAGAAGGCCGCTCCCAACGTGCGCGCCCAGTTCGATCACATCACCGACACCATGACCTCGATCCTGACCGCGGTCGGCTCGGCCATGCGCGAGGTGGAGAAGGATGCCACGCGCGTCAAGCTTGCCGAGCAGGCCACTCTCTGGGTCAAGCCGCTCATCGCGGCCTGCGGCGGCATCATCAACGGCGGCGCGGAAGCCGACGTCGATACCATCATGTCGAACTGAGGCCGACACCGTGCAGCCGAGCCATCCCCAGCTCGCAGTGAGCGCCGCGATATTCCGCGACGGCGAGGTGCTGCTGGTTCGCCGCGCCCGCTCGCCGGCCGAGGGCTTCTATTCGCTGCCGGGCGGCCGGGTCGAATTCGGCGAATCGCTGCATCAGGCGCTGATTCGCGAGGTCGACGAGGAAACCGGGCTGGCGATCGACATCGTCGGTCTGGCCGGCTGGCGCGAGGTGCTGCCGTCCACGGCCGGTGCCGGCCACTACCTCATCATGTCCTTTGCGGCGCGCTGGACGGCCAGGGAGCCGGTTCTGAATGAGGAGCTGGACGATTTCCGCTGGCTTGCTCCCGACGCGCTGGGCAGCCTCGGCGACCTCAAGCTCACCGGTGGACTGGACGAAGTCATCCATGCCGCAAAGCGCCTGATCGGGGCCTGACGGCAAGAGTGGCTGCCTTGCGTCTGCCGACCTTAAGGGGCATACACGCCCCCGATGTCCAAGCGATTTCCGGCCGTTTTGGCCCTGTTTCTTGCCTGCGCCGTCCTGCCCGCCCGGGCTCAGGACGCGGCTGCGCCGTTCGACGGCGATTTGCAGCGGCTCGCGGAAATCCTCGGCGGTCTGCACTACCTGCGCGGCATCTGCGGGGCCAATGAAGGCAACAAATGGCGCAACGAGATGCAGGCGCTGATCGACGCCGAAACCCCCTCCGGCGAGCGCCGCACCCGCATGATCGCGGGCTTCAACCGTGGCTATAACGGTTTTCAACAGACCTACCGGAGCTGTACGCCGGCCGCGACGGTAGCGATCCGCCGCTACATCGAGGAAGGCTCGAAAATCTCGCGCGACCTCACGGCGCGTTACGCCAACTGAATTGCCATCGCCTTCAACTGCCAACCCTGATCCTGAGGAGCCTGCGTAGCAGGCGCGCGCCTCCTCCCATGAGGATTTTGCATTACCGGATGTGTCGCCGGAACAACTCATCCACATTGTTCACCTCCGTTAACCTTTCCTAAAGATGTGGCCTAGGCGGAGTTAATCTGCGTGCTACACCTCTCACGCAGCGCATCGATGGGGATCGCGCCTCCAGCCCGTTTCCGAGTGTCATGAGCATTCCAGTGTCCTTCGCCTCCGCCCGCGCGCCGCTGCCCGATCATGAGCAGAAGCAGGCTGCGCTCAGCTATCTCAACGAGGCCTGGGCGGAAGCGCGCCATGACGGCGTCGACGGCGATTGTCTCGCGCAGGCGAGCCTGTTCGCAGCGCTGGCTGAGCTCGTCGGCACCTATGGCGAGGATGCGGTGGCAAAATTCGTCGAGGGTTTTCCCGCCCGCATCCGCAATGGCGAATTCTCGATCGCACTCGCCAAGCAGTAGCTAAAAATCACCCCGCCAGAAGAGGCGGGGTGAAGTCTGCGGATGAATGACCTCACGAAAGGTCGCGATGGCTGCGCTCATGATCGCACGAATGCGCGCGTCACGAGATAAGCAATAGTCCGTAATGCGCCGGGAGTTTTTCCTGATATCGCGGGGGAAATGTCACTGCTCCACTCTGAGCGTCGCTTTCATGTTGGGATGGTAGCGGCAATAGTACTCCACCATCCCCGCCTTCTTCAGCACGAACGTCGCCGACTTCTTCGCCGGCAGGTTCACGTCGAAATCGCCATTCCTCGCCGTCGCAGTGTGGGCGAGGACGTCCTTGTTGACCCACTCGGCGGTGTCACCGACCTTCGCCGAGACCTCGGCCGGCGAGATCTCGAGATTCTCCATCGAGATCTGTACGGTCGCGGCACGCGCCGGGACGATCATCGACGCGAGCACCATTGCGGTCATTGCCAACAGCCGTCCCGGCAGCATCTCCCGCCCCTATTTGAGCTCGGTCGCGACATGCTCGGCATGCTGCTCATGGCCCTGGAAAATCCTCAAACCCGTCTGCAAGAGGCCCTTCAGCTCCGCATTGTCCGCGGAGGGAATGAGCTGGGTCTCCAGGGCGCTGTTGACTGACTTGTGGTAGGCGACCTCGTTGTCGACATAGGCCTTGTCGAAGTCCGCACCTTTGAGCTTCGAAAGCTCGGCGAGCTTGTCGTTCGCCTGTTTCGTGAGCGTACGGCTGGTGTCGTTGTCTTCGGGTGTTACCTTCAGCTTCTTCACCAGCGCGAGTGCCTGCTTGTTCACCGCCTCATGATCGCGCACCATGTCCTGCGCGAATGCCTTTACGTCCTTGTTCTTGGCCTTCTTCAGCGCCTGCTTGGCGGCGTTGATGTCGATCACGCCGGCGGTGTAGGCGATATGGGCGATCTGCGGATCAGTGGGCTTTGCGCCTTGCGCCAGCGCAGGGCTGATCAAAAAAGCGATCGTGACGATCGCCGCGCTGCATCGGATGAACATGACTTGACACTCCTGTGGTGCCGGTTGCCCCCGGCATGTGACCTCACAGGCATTGGATGGAGAACCGCCGCGGACGTTCCCAAGAAAATTACACGCCGACGCCGAGCCGCTTCAGTACGGCTTCGGTCAGACGCTCGCAGCGCTGGCCGGCGAACGGGAACGCATCCATCACCACCGGCCCGATCTTCTTCTCGACATTTTCCCGCAGCATCGCGCGGGCGCGATGCAGCCGCGTCTTCACCGTCTCAGACTTGACGCCGAGCAGCTGCGCGGTCTCCTCGATGGTCATGCCCTCCATCACGCGCGCGATGAAGACCATGCGGAACACATCGGGCAGCTCATCGACCGCGTGCTCGACGACACGCTGGATTTCACGTTGGGCCATGGATTTTTCCGGATCGCCTGCGGCGGAGGACACGGGAAACTGGATGATCTGGGCTTCGAGTGTTGCCTCCGGTAGCGCACTGATCTCGACATGCACCTTCCGGCTTCTCACCCGGCCAAGCGCCTCGTTGATGGCAATGCGCGACAGCCAGGTCGACAGGCCGGATTCACCGCGAAAGCCGTCGAGGTGCGTGAACGCCCGAACATAGGTCTCCTGCACCACGTCCTCGGCCTCGCTGTCGTTGCGCAAGATGCCGCGGGCGAGCCGGTAGAGCCTGCGGTTATTGGCCTGCATGATCGCGCGCAGCGCGGCTTCGTCGCGGACTCGGGCGCGCTCGACCAGTTCGGCATCGGCCAGACCTGTGGCTTCCGATATTGCAGTGCGATGGATGGCGGTCACGGGCTCGTCTCCAGCTTTTCCGGACATTGGATGCAGGCCCGCCCAAAAGGTTCCCACCAATCTACCCTCAGCCCGTCTCGATTGGCAGCGCGGGATCCCTGGCCCATTCGCCCATGGAACCGTCATAGAGCGTGAGCTTGTCGTAACCGAGCTGCACCAGCAGGAAGAGATCGATCGTCGCCGAGATGCCGCCGCCGCAATAGCAGATGATGTTCTTGTCGCGCGTGACGCCTTGCGCAGCGAATTTCGTTTCGGCATCGGCAAGCGTGGTCAGCGTCTTGTCGGCAGGGTCGACCAGCGTCGCCGCCGGGACGTTGACGCTGCCGGGAACGCGACCGGCCTTCCATAGCGGCTCGGCTCGAGACCGCGATGAAATTGCGGGCCGAGCGCATTGACGATGACGGTCGCGGGATTGCCGATCGCTGCCATCACCGTGGATTTGTCAACGAAGAAACCGGCACGCGGCGCGGCCTTGAAGGTTGCGGCCGGATATCCCTTCGGCGCACCCATCTCGACTGGCCGCCCCTCGGCCTTCCATTTGTCGAAACCGCCGTCGAGCACCTGTGCATCGACGCCGAGCGAGCGCAACATCCACCAGAATCGCGTCGCCCGCATCATGGTGCCGATGCTGTAGAGCACGACAGTCTTGGAGGCATCGAGGCCGTGGCGGCCGAAGGCGGCCTCGAGCTGCACGGTCGCCGGCATCATGAAAAGCGGACGTGCGGAGGTGTCGGAGAACTCGCCTTGCAGATCGAGAAAATCGGCGCCAGGAATGTGGCCGGCCTCGAACGTCTTGTCGCCGGGCACGGCGATGTACGGCACGTCGCTGCCCTGCGGCACCGGCTCGTTGTAAGTCGTGCAATCGTAGATGCGCAGGTCGGGCTGGCCGAGCATGGCGGCGAGCTGCCCGGTGGTGACGAGGGATGTCGGCTGGGTCATCGAGTGCTCTCCCAAGTTCGGCTTGTGCATCGCGTAACACTGTCATTGCCCGCGAAAGCGGGTGATCCAGATGCTATGGGGTAAGCGGCGACTGGGGTAAGCGGCGGTGAGGGTGTGGACACCCCTCGAACGCCGTGATC